>JAAVIG010000037.1 GCA_014796735.1 Oscillospiraceae bacterium | reverse complement strand
TTTTATTTTTGTTCGGGTCGCAGGTGCTGCGTTATTGATTATGTGTTTTCATTGGTGACGTTGGCTGCTCCCATTAGTTTGTGCAATGTATGATTATTCTTATGCTCCCAATTAGGTCGTACCACCCTATCCGTTAAAAACGTTCCTTTTACAATAACTGCCCCACAGCAGGGGGCGTAGCCAAATTTTTGCTTCGCGAAAATTTTGAAATGCTTCGCATTTCAGCGGGCTGTCGCCCGCGGCTCCGCCGCCCAACAGGCTTCGCCGCTCTCACCGTTTTACTGTTCGATTCACTTTAGAACGAAACGGCTTGCATTTTTAGACGGTTCCCTACAATTCGGCCTTTGTTCACAGAAAGTCCAAAAGTGAACGCGTTTTCGCTTGTATGTGTGCCGCCTTTTACAAGAATTGGCTTCCCGCTGTAATTGCTGAGCCGCCATATTTTACACGGCACCGCCTTTATAAGGACCTTTTATGCCATGGGCTTATAAAGTTTATCTGTATAAACAGCAAGAATAATACACAGAGTATATATTTTTAAAGAAATATCTTACAAAAAAGAGCTTTTAAAAGAACAAAATAATGCAAAATAAGCCTTTGCACTGCCCTTTGAACGGCTTTATAATCTTTTAACGGCTTACGATGCTAAATTTACTTTCCACACAAATAAAATATCTGCATAACGCAAAAGAGGGTGAAATAATACATGATAAATATACTCGCAGTAGAAAACAATCAGAAAAAGTCATCGGTTATTTACTCTGCATTATCGGATAAAAGCCGTTATCATCTGGCGATAGTTGACTCGGGCTACACCGCGATCGAGGCCGTCGGCTTAAAAAAGTTCGATTTGATAATCATAGAGCGGGATCTTAGCTTTTTAAGCGGCTTAAAAACCGCCCAAAGCCTTCGCAAAAGGCTGTCCGACAATATTTCCCCCTTTGTCATAATCGGGGAGAAGCTTGAAGAGCAGGAAGTGGAGGATTTTATTTCCACGGGAGTATTTGACTTTTGGCAGCCGCCGCTAAGCATACAAAGAATACGGCTGACGGTGGAAAGCGTGGCCAACGGTTGGAGATCGCCAATGGATAATTTAAAAAATTACAGAGAATATCTCGAAAGACTCGGCAGGTAGCCGAGCTCTTTTTGTTCGTTGATTTAGTTGCTATGTACAATTTGATACGTGAAAGGATCGCTGTAAATGAGACTTGAAAGACTGATAGGAATACTTTCAATATTATTGCAAAAGGACAGGGCAACCACGGCGGAATTAGCGGAAAAATTTGAGGTGTCCCGCCGTACGATAATAAGAGATATTGACGCAATAAATATGGCGGGAATACCCATAGCATCTGAAAAAGGGCGCGGCGGCGGAATGTACATAATGAGCAGCTATAAGCTTGACCGCACGGTACTGTCCTCCGAGGAAATGAAGTCGATACTGGCGGGTCTGCAAAGCTTGGACAGCGTAAGCGGAACAAATCGCTATAAGCAGCTTATGGATAAACTTTCGGCAGGCGGCTCAAACTTGAACGAAAACAGCGGCAATATCATAATTGATCTTGCGGGCTGGGACAAGTCGGGCTTATCCGAAAAGATAGATCTTATAAAATCGGCTATGGAAAGCGGTGAAACAATAGCCTTTTGCTATTACGCACCAAGCGGCGACAGCAGGCGCGAGATCGAGCCCTATCACCTGATTTTTCAGTGGTCGGGTTGGTATGTGTGGGGCTACTGCCTTATGCGCGGCGATTACCGAATGTTCAAGCTGTCGCGTATGGCGGAGCTTAAGCGCACAGGCAGGTCGAGAGAAGAAAGAGAAGTGCCGGAATACATATGCGACAAGTTTTACCATACCGAAAACGAGATACAGGCAACGGTAAGGTTTGACAAATCGGTAAGGTGGCGTTTGGGTGATGAGTACGGGGGCGATGGCCTTGTTGTTCACGAAAACGGAGATGTTGAACGAACCTTCACATGGTCGGACGTACCCTCTTTTTTTGAGTACATTCTGACCTTTGGTGATAAGGCGGAAATAATTTCGCCGACAGAGTACAGAGATCAGCTTAAGGAGCTTGTGAAAAAGATTTACGATAAGTATTGAGATTTTGAAAAGTAAAACAAATGCGTTTTTTATTTCACCTAAAATTCATTGATTTATACTGAAAATTTCACATTGATTAAATATAATATACTTCCTTTTTCGCGAAAAGGCAGATCGGTACATTTAATACTAATCCCTTTTAGAACTGTGGGATTAGTGTTTAGGGTGCAATCCCTTTTTAAACTGTGGGTATTACGTCAGTTTAAAAAGGGATTGGTATAACAAGCCAAAAAGAAAGGAACGGTACAATGAATTATATTTGGTCGAAATACGTGCAGGGTACAAAAACGCTGTATTATTCCCGTAAGCTGCGATTTGACGATATGTTTAAGGAATATTACAAGAAATTGTTTCGGCTGGACGAAAGCAGGACACTTAAAATACTTGAAATCGGCTGCGGACCCGGTGCTCTTGCGGGCGCGCTTCACCGCTGGTATCCCAATGCCGAAATTACGGCGATTGACCGCGACAGTGAATTTATTGATTTTGCTTCTGAGCACGAAAACGGAATCACTTTCACGGAGGGGGACGCCGTGGCGCTTCCCTTTGAGGATAACAGCTTTGACGCCGTAATTTCCAATACTGTGAGCGAGCATGTCGAGCCTTCAAAGTTCTATGGGGAGCAGCTTCGTGTACTTAAACCGAATGGGATATGTCTGGTGCTGTCCTCCCGTAAAGGGATTACCATTACTCAAAGTGATTCAAATATCAGCGAATTTGAACGGCAATTTTGGAAAAAAGCTGAACAGCACGACAATACAACTGATAAATACAATATAGGCAAATATTGGATGAGTGAAGCGGAGCTGCCTGCCGCTATGGAAAAATATGGTTTTAAAAACATCGGAACAGGCTTTGTGACCGTTGACTTGACGCCCGATGATCCCAAGTATTCCGCTGAGCTGGCTCACGACATGATCGATTCGGAAAGATATTCGGATATTGACGGGATCGATTCGGTGATACATTCTATGCCGGGGCGTTTCACCGGTGAAGAGATCGAAGAAATGAAGCGGTTTACAAATTTGAAATATGACGAAAGAATAGCGCAGTATGACCGAGGGGAAAAACTGTGGGATACCAATGTGTCGATCACTATGGTGATACGCGGGGTTAAATAATACAAGAGCCGTAGAAACTAAAAAATAATCTATAAATTCAGACGGTGAGCATACTGTTTTTTGCAGTATGCTCACTTTTTTCAAAAAGGTATTGACAAAACCTTTTCAAGTGGGTATAATATAAATATTGATTGTACACAATTAAATTTTGCACTAACAAAGGAGTAGCTTATTATGGGCATTTATGATTTCAAGGTGAAGGCGCAGGACGGCAGCGAGGTTTCGCTGTCTGATTATCGCGGGAAGGTTCTGCTGATAGTCAATACGGCAACATGGTGCGGCTTTACTCCGCAGTATGACGAGCTTCAGGATATGTATGAGCTGCATCAAAAAGACGGACTCGAAATTTTGGATTTTCCGTGCAATCAGTTTGCGGATCAAGCTCCGGGAAGCGATGAGGAGATACACTCATTTTGTACGGGGAGATACGGTATCACTTTCCCGCAGTTTTCAAAGATAGATGTTCTGGGCGAGAACGCAGACCCGCTTTACAAATTCCTTTCCGAGAACACAACCTTCGGCGGCTTCGGAAAAGGTCCAATGGCTCTTATAGTGGGGGCGGCAGCTAAGAAGATGGACAAAAATTACAAGAATAACGGTAATGTAAAATGGAATTTTACAAAATTCCTCATTGACCGTGAGGGAAATATCTCTGCGCGGTTTGAACCTACGGAATCAATCAAAAACGTAAAATCAAAGGTAGAGGAGCTGCTGTAATGTTTCATTATGATTATAAAACATATGACACCTGTTCTCAGTTAATAAGCTTGGATATCGACGGCGACAAGGTTCGTAACGTTAGTTTTACGGGAGGCTGCAACGGAAATCTTAAGGCTATCCCGATTTTGGTTGAGGGCATGACGGTAGAGCAGATCGAGGAAAAGCTTTCGGGCGTTTTGTGCGGGCGCAGACCCACCTCCTGCGCAGATCAATTGACTAAGGCCGTTCGCGCCGCATATGAGGCGGCGCATCAACAGGTATAAATTTTATTTTATCGGGAGGATATTTATATGAGTAAAAATTTGGTTGCATATTTCAGTGCAGGCGGTGTGACTGCTGACGCCGCAAAGAAAATTGCGCAAGCGGCAAATGCCGATCTTTATGAAATTCGTCCGGAGGTTCCTTATACCGCCGCAGACCTTAATTGGCAGGACAAAAATTCCCGCAGCTCCGTGGAGATGAATGACAGAACATCCCGCCCCGCCCTTGCAGATAAAAATGCGAAAGCGGAGGAGTATGATGTGATCTTTCTCGGATTTCCTATTTGGTGGTACACCGCTCCCACTATCATTAACACCTTTTTGGAAAGCTATGAGTTTTCGGGAAAAACTATCATATTGTTTGCCACTTCGGGAAGCACAGGATTTGATAAATCAGCTGCGGATTTGAAGGTCAGCGTTGACGATAGCAATGTTATCAAAGAGGGGATAGTGATCCACGGCAAGCAAAGCCCACAAGAGTGGAAAAACTGGGTCGATTCTTTGGGGCTGTGAGTAATGAGCGGTAAATATGATGTTCTTAAGCTTGAGAACCAGCTTTGCTTTCCTCTATATGTTGCCGCAAAGGAAGTTGTAAAGGCATATAAGCCGTATCTGGAGGAACTGGATCTCACATATACGCAGTATATCACCATGATGGTGATGTGGGAACACAAAGAGCTTAGGGTAAAGGAGGTAGGCGAATATCTGTATTTGGATTCCGGCACGCTTACCCCTCTTATCAAGCGGCTTGAGGAAAAGGGATATGTAACGCGGCGGCGCTCCGCGGCAGACGAGCGGGATCTGATCGTCACTATCACGGACAAGGGAGAAGCTTTGAAAGAAAGAGCCGTTCATGTTCCCGAACAGCTTGGAGGCTGTATTGAGCTTGACCCGCAAAAGGCAAAAGAGATTTACGATATTCTTTATGAAGTGATCGGCAAGCTGACGAAGTAATGCACTCGGAAAGGAAAACATAATGGAAAAGCAAGAGTTTAACTTAGGCGAATATCTGGCAGGCGGTATCGAAAGAATAATCAAAAGAGCTGTCCGCGCGACGATTACCGATCCGAGGGAGAGCGCGTTTATGGCACGGTTTGCGCTGTCGGGCCGAGAAGCAGCCCGCAAACGCGCCGAGGCGGAGAGTACCGGCGAAAATATTCCGCCGTTCCTGATAGCAAGTATCACAAGCAGCTGCAATCTTCACTGCGCAGGCTGCTATGCGCGGCATAATAACGCCTGTACCGACTGCGCTCCTGTTGATCAATTGACCTCCGATGATTGGAGAAGTATTTTTACACAGGCGAGTGGGCTTGGGATAAGCTTTATTCTTCTTGCGGGCGGCGAGCCGCTTATACGCAAAGATGTTATTGAAGCGGCGGGTGACTATAAGGACATTCTTTTTCCGATATTCACGAACGGAACGCTTTTGGACGAAGAATACATAAAGCTTTTTGATAAAAAGCGCAATCTGCTGCCCGTATTCAGTATTGAGGGAAAGCAGGATAAAACAGACGAGCGGCGCGGCAGCGGGGTTTATATCAAGCTGAAGGAAGCAATGGAAAACGCCCAAAAGAAGCATCTGTTTTTCGGCGCGTCGATCACAATGACTACTGCCAATTTGCGCGAGATCACAGACAAGGAGTTCCTTGACGATTTGCAAAACAGCGGCTGCAAGGTTGTGATCTATGTAGAGTTTGTGCCGGTAAGCGAAGAAAACAGCTGTCTTGCTCCCGGTGACAAAGAGCGCGAATATTTACGGGAACGTCTTGCCGCTATGCGGGAGGAATATCCCGATATGGTATTTGTATCGTTCCCGGGCGACGAAAAAAGCGCGGGCGGCTGTCTTGCAGCGGGGCGCGGAATCTTTCATATCAACTCTCACGGCGGAGCTGAGCCTTGTCCGTTCTCCCCTTACTCCGATATAAACGTAAGAGATACGTCTCTGCGGGAAGCGCTGCGTTCTCCGCTGTTTATGTCTTTGCGCGATCAAAGCTTTCTTACTGCGGAACACAACGGCGGCTGCGTTCTCTTTGAAAAACGAGCGGAGGTAGAGGCTATACTGTTAGCGGAGAGTGTTAATGAATTTTAAAAAGGGATTAGTGTTAAGTATGGGATACGGGAAAAAATTGAAGTTTCCGTCCACCCTTTTCAAAGGGTGGTGGGTTTCCAAAGGGCAAAGCCCTTTGGTCGCTGCCCGCAGGCAGCGAAATCCCTTAGCCGAAGGGCGCTCCGAAAAGGGTGAATTGAAAAACAGTCCAGTGGACTGTTTTTCAAGAGGGAAAGCCCTGCAAGAGAGGGCTTTCCCT
>JAAVIG010000036.1 GCA_014796735.1 Oscillospiraceae bacterium | reverse complement strand
TAAGTCAAAAATTCTTGACAACTCCACAGTGCGGGAGGGGGACGTTATAATCGGTCTTGCTTCAACAGGCGTTCACAGCAACGGATTTTCGCTTGTAAGAAAGATTTTCGATATTACAACAAAGGAAGCCTTGGAAAAAACGCTTCCCGACGGCAGAACATTAGGCGAAGTTCTGCTTACTCCCACCGAAATTTACGTTAAGCCTGTGCTTGACCTTATTTCCAAGGTTGACGTAAAGGCGGTGAGCCATATTACGGGCGGCGGATTCTATGAAAATGTGCCCCGTTCTCTTCCCGACGGATTTACCGCAAGAGTAAACAAGAGCTCCTACGAGGTGCCTTATATCTTCCGTTATATGCAGGAAACGGGTCATATTCCCGAAAGAGATATGTATAATACCTTTAATATGGGTATTGGTATGACCTGCGTTGTGCCCGCCGATAAAGCCAATGAAGCAGTTGAGATTTTGGGCGGTCACGGAATAAAAGCGTACTGCATAGGAGAGATCGTTAAGGGCGGCGAAGGAATAGAGATTATTTGAGGTAAGGTTATATGATGAATATAGTTGTACTTGTATCGGGCGGCGGCACCAATCTGCAAAAGCTTATTGACGCTGAAAAAGCCGGTAATTTAGGCGGCGGCAAAATAACCTGCGTTATCAGCTCAAAGCCCGACGTTTACGCTCTGCAAAGGGCAAAGGACAACGGAATAAAAGGCGTTGTTCTGGAAAGAAAGAAGTATCCCGACATTGCCTCTTACAGCAAGGCTATGACAGAGCTGCTTACGGAGGAAAAGGCGGATTTGGTGGTGTACGCGGGATTTCTCACCATTCTTGATGAATCGGTTTGCAAGGCTTTCCCTTATAAAATGATGAACGTACACCCCGCGCTTATCCCAAGCTTTTGCGGAAAGGGCTTCTACGGTCTGCACGTTCATGAGGCGGTGCTTCAAAAGGGCGTAAAACTTACGGGGGCTACCGTGCATTTTGTTACGGAGGAATGTGACGGAGGGCCTATTATACTGCAAAAGGCGGTTGAGGTGAAAAACTTTGATACTCCCGAGGTGCTTCAAAAAAGAGTTATGGAGGAAGCAGAGTGGATTATACTGCCCGAAGCGGTAAAACTGTTTTGTGAGGGTAAAATCAAGGTCGTTGATGGGAAAACAATTATTGAGGAGATGTAATGAAAAAATTCACCATAGTCGGCGGAGTTAACGGAGTCGGTAAAAGTGCCTTTTCGGGGGTTTTGTCAAGAACCGATACCGAGCTTGGCATAATAGTGGACGCGTATAAGCTTACAGCGGCGGTAAACGGTGATAAAATGAAGGGCGGAAAAGAAGCTGTCCGAATTATTTCGGATTGCCTTGAAAAAGGTGTGAATTTTACGCAGGAAACCACCCTTTCGGGCAAAAAAACGCTTCATACCGTAATTTCGGCTAAAGAAAAGGGTTATTTTATCCGCTTGTATTACATCGGTATAAGCTCTGCGGAGGAAAGCATTTCACGTATAGAAAACCGTGTCAGAAAAGGTGGTCACAATATTCCACCCGAGGACGTAAAAAGGCGCTGTAAAAAGCGTTTCGAGGATTTGAAGAAAATTCTTCCCTACTGTAACGAGGTACAGCTTTACGACAATGAAAACGGTTTTATTTATGTTGGTGAATACCGAAACGGACAGATATACACTGTCGGCGATTATGTTCCCGATTGGATAAAAGAGCTTAAGGGCTGTCTTAATTCGGTATTGTAAGCAGTCAACCCTTTACGAGTGAAAGGAGCATAACATGAGTACAAAATACGCGGTTCTGATTTATCCTAATTTTTCCTTGCAGGAGATAACCTGTTTGACCTCCTGCCTGACCGTCTGGTTTGAAGAAAAAATCGACATTATAGCGTCGGAAAAGAAGCTTTACACCAGCGAGGACGGATTTTCCGTTATGCCTGATAAAACCGTGGAGGAAGCCGAGGTTTCGGATTATAAGTGCTTAATACTGCCCGGAACGATTTTCCCGTTACAGCCCTTATTTGACGAAAAGCTGATAGATTTTCTGAAAAGAGGCAAAAACGCCGATACTCTTATCGCCTCAATCTCTTCCTCACCGATACTGCTTTCAAAGGCGGGATTGCTTACGGGAAAGGACTTTACCTCGGGGTATTTTATGCAGATGGCGGAAACCTTTCCGTTTGTGGAAAAAGAACACTTTATACATAAGCCCGTTGTTGAGGACGGAAACATTATAACGGGAATAGGAATGTTTTTTCGTGAGTTTGCGGAAAAGGTGCTGAACCGCTTGGGCTATGACGTGGGAAATCATTTTATGGATACAAGCGGGCAGGAATATTCCGAGGAGGAGCTTACTTTTTACTGGACAGATGACGATTATAAAGAGTTTTTGGAGGAATTAAAGGAATACGAAAATAAATAAGCGGGAGGTACGACGCATGAACGAAGAAAGATTCACAGGTAAAGCGGATTTTTACGACAAGTACCGCCCCTCTTATCCCGACAGCCTTATAGATTGGCTTTACGAAAAGACCAAGGCTGATACCGTGGCGGACATAGGCGCGGGGACGGGGAAATTTACAGCTTGCCTTTTGCGGAAGCCGTGGAGGGTGACAGCGGTTGAGCCTAATAACGATATGAGGGAAAAACTAAACGGCTTAAAAGGAATCAACGCCGTAAGCGCTTCTGCGGAAAATACGGGAATTGAACCGTGTTCAATCGGCTTGATTACCGTTGCACAGGCGTTTCACTGGTTTGATGAGGAATTGTTTAAAAAAGAGTGTAAGCGTATTTTAAAACCCTTTGGAAAGCTTGCGGTAATTTTCAACGAACGGAATTATGAGGACTGTCCAATATCCTCAAAGCGCGACGAAATATGCCAAAGGTACTGCGGAGCCTTTCACTCGGGACATGTTGGAAAAAGAGCTCATGAGGAGGGGGATTTGTTTTTAAAGAACGAATACTTTTCCGAGGGGGAGTGCTTTTTGGCCGACAACCATATTAAAATGGACGTGAATGCCTTTATCGGCGACACGCTTTCTCGCTCCTATGCTTTAAGCGAATCGGACAGCAATTTTCCCCTTTTTGTGAAAGAGCTTAAGGACGCTTTTTCGAAGTATGAGCAAAACGGTTCGGTAACCGTAAAATATACGGCTTACTGCTATCTGGGTGAATTTTAATTTTAACATAAGAATAAAAAGGAGGAACAGCTATGGAAATCAAAACTATCAAAGAAGAATTAAACTCCCTTGAATATCACGGCAGGGGAATACTTATCGGAAAGTCCCCCGATGAGAAAAAGGCGGTAATCGCTTACTTTATCATGGGCAGAAGCGTAAACAGCCGCAACCGCGTATTTGTGGAGGATGGAGAGGGTATACGCACCCAAGCCTTTGACCCCTCTAAAATGGTTGACCCTCACCTTGTTATTTACGCTCCAGTCCGCGTAATGGGAAACAAGACCATTGTTACCAACGGCGACCAGACCGATACGATTTATGAGGGTATGGACAAGCAGCTCACCTTTGAGCAGTCCCTCAGAACAAGGGAATATGAGGACGACGCCCCCAATTATACCCCGAGAATTTCCGGCATAGTACACGTAGAAAACAAGGGCATGAATTTTGCCATGAGCATTATAAAAAGCGACAACGGCAATCCCGATTCCGTTTTACGATATACCTATGCTTACAACTCGCCTTTAAAGGGTGAGGGAAGATTTATTCATACTTATAAGGCAAACGGCGAGCCTTTGCCTTCCTTTGAGGGAGAGCCTAAGAGGGTGGAGGTTCCCGACCTTGATATTGACAGCTTTACAAAGCTTGTCTGGGACAATCTCAATGAGGATAACAAGGTTTCTTTGTTTACAAGATATATCGATATTGAAACAGGTAAGTATGAAAGTAGAATAGTAAATAAGAACCTGTCTTCACAAGATGCGTGCACGGATTTCCGAGCATAATTTTGTCGAAGATAGCGACCGCAGGCTCGAATATTGCTTTGGGCGTTGGCGTCCATGCCAACGCTTTGGACAATATTCTGTCTCTTCCGTGAGGCGGGCTGTCGCCCGTCAAGGGAGCTTGACGCGGTATTCGGCAAAATTTGCCGGAAAGACGTGTGCGTAAGCTTGTGAAGATAGGTTCTATAAACAAGTGAAAGGAACGATTTAAAATGAACGAACTGGAATTAAAGTACGGCTGCAACCCCAATCAGAAGCCCTCGCGCATTTTCATGGAAAACGGAAAGGATCTGCCTATTACCGTTTTAAACGGAAAGCCCGGCTATATCAATTTTATGGACGCATTTAACGGCTGGCAGCTTGTAAGAGAGTTAAAAAAAGCAACGGGACTTCCCGCCGCGACCTCTTTTAAGCACGTTTCCCCCGCGGGCGCGGCGGTGGGACTTCCCCTGTCCGATACCTTAAAGAAAATCTACTGGGTAGACGATCTGGGCGAATTATCACCTCTTGCCTGTGCCTACGCAAGAGCGAGAGGGGCGGACAGAATGAGCAGCTACGGCGATTTTGTGGCATTATCCGACAAGTGCGATGTCTGCACCGCGAAAATGCTTCAAAGAGAGGTTTCCGACGGAATCATAGCTCCCGGCTATGATGATGAAGCACTGGAAATACTGAAGTCCAAGAAAAAAGGCAATTACGCCGTAATTCAGATTGACGAAAATTATATCCCCGAACAGATTGAGCGCAAACAGGTTTTCGGCATTACCTTTGAACAGGGCAGAAACGAGCTGAAAATAGACGATGAATTTTTCGGAAATATCGTCACCGAAAACAAGGATTTGCCCGACAGCGCGAAGATCGACCTTGCAATCGCCATGATCACCTTAAAATACACCCAGTCCAATTCCGTTGCCTACGCCTGCGGAGGACAGGCTATCGGTATAGGCGCGGGACAGCAAAGCCGTATTCATTGCACAAGACTTGCGGGAACCAAGGCGGACAACTGGTGGCTTCGTCAGTCTCCACAGGTTTTGGGTTTGCAGTTTGTGGATAATATCCGCCGTCCCGACCGCGACAACGCTATCGATAACTATATCGGCGAGGATTATATGGACGTGCTTGCCGACGGTGCATGGCAGAATATTTTCAAGGTTAAGCCCGAAATATTTACCGCCGAGGAAAAGAGGGCGTGGCTTGATAAATTAAGCGGCGTTTCCTTAGGCTCGGACGCTTTCTTCCCCTTTGGCGACAATATCGAAAGGGCGCACAGAAGCGGCGTAAAGTACGTTGCCGAGCCCGGCGGCTCTATCCGTGACGATCATGTTATCGAGACCTGCAACAAGTACGGTATGGTAATGGCGTTTACGGGAATCAGACTGTTCCACCACTGATAATATAGGGTAAAGTATATGACAGAGCAGAATATTTTTGACGATCAGCATTTTTTTGATGGATATAAGGAGATTCGTGGCAGGGAGGTTAATTACAACAATGCAATAGAACAGCCTGCCATGAGCAAAATGCTCCCCTGTCTGACCGAAAAAACTGTTCTTGATTTAGGCTGTGGGTACGGGTATAACTGTACCGACTTTATTGAACGTGGGGCAAAAAAGGTTTTGGGTATAGATATTTCCAAAAAAATGCTTGAGACGGCAAAAGCCGAATCCTCTGATCCGAATATTGAATACATGCAATTAAGCATGACTGAAATTTCATCCCTTAATATGAAATTTGATTTGGTTTACAGCTCGCTTGCTATCCATTATATTGAGGATTTCAAAAAGCTTATGACCGATATTTACGGGCTTTTAAACAACGGCGGCACACTGCTGTTTTCGCAGGAATCACCTTTTATAACGGCCTCTCCGAAGGTTGGCGGGTATAACCTTGATGAAAACGGCAGACGGGTCTCCTTTACTTTCTCCGATTACAGCATATGTGGAGCAAGGGAGGAACGTTGGCTTGACACGGACTATATAAAATATCACCGTACATTTTCAAAAATATTTACAGATATAGCCCAAAGCGGATTTGTTATCAGCGAGATGTGCGAGCCGATGCCCGATAAATCGGCGGTGGAAAAATGCCCGTCTATGTTGGGACAGTACATAAAACCTCAATTCCTTATAGTTAAAGCGGTAAAGAAAGGATAAATTTTATATGAAAATTTTAACAGTAGGCGGCGGCGGACGCGAGCACGCGATAATTACCGCTTTAAGCCGCTCTCCCCAAGTTGACAAGCTGTATGCCGCTCCCGGAAACGGCGGCATATCAACCCTTGCGGAGTGTTTTCCCGTAAAGGCTACCGATATTGAAGGAATAACTGAGCTTGCGAAAAAGCTGAACCCCGATTATGTTTTTGTAGCTCCCGACGATCCTTTGGTTTTGGGCATGGTGGACAAGCTGAACGAAGCGGGCTTCAAAACCTTCGGTCCTAAAGCGAACGCAGCTATTTTAGAGGGCAGCAAGGTATTTTCAAAGGCTCTTATGAAAAAATACGGAATCCCTACCGCCGAGTACGAGACCTTTACCGACGCGGACAAGGCGATAGCTTATATCAAAGAAAAAAACAGCTATCCCGCCGTTATCAAGTGCGACGGCTTGGCTTTGGGCAAGGGCGTAATTATCGCCGAGGATTTTGAACAGGCGGAAAACGCGGTAAAATCAATGCTCCTTGACGGAAAATTCGGCAAGAGCGGCAGTGAGATAGTTATAGAGGAGTACTTAACGGGCCCCGAGGTGACGGTGCTTGCTTTCACCGATGGAAAAACCGTAAAGCCCATGATAAGCTCAATGGATCACAAGCGGGCTTATGACAATGACAAGGGCTTGAATACGGGCGGCATGGGTACAATTGCCCCCAATCCTTTGTATACTCCCGAAAAACAGGCGGAGTGCATGGAAAAAATATTCCTCCCCACCATTAAGGCAATGGAAAAAGAGGGAAGACCCTTTAAAGGCTGCCTGTACTTCGGTCTGATGCTTACACCTAAGGGCGCAAAGGTAATAGAGTACAACTGCCGTTTCGGCGATCCCGAAACACAGGTGGTTTTGCCCCTGCTTGAAACCGATCTCGTTGACATTATGGAGGCAATATGGGAGGAAAGGCTTGCCGAGCTGGAGGTTAAGTGGAGCGATAAGGCTTGCGCCTGTGTTGTTATGGCAAGCGGAGGTTATCCCGAAAAGTACGAAACGGGTAAGGAGATAGGCGGACTGGACGAAAAGGGGCAGTGCGTTGCTGATGATACGGACGCTTATGTTTACCATGCGGGAACAAAGCTCGATAACGGTAAGTTTTTGACCGCGGGTGGCAGAGTTTTGGGCGTTACCTCCACTGCCGACACCTTAAAAGAGGCTCTCGATAAATCCTACGCGGCGGTAAAGAGCATCACATTTGAGAAAGCGCATTACCGCACGGATATTGGCAAAAAGGCTCTGTAAACAAGCTTTTGCCGTTTGTTGACATCAACGGCGTACTGTGTTATAATAAATTAAAATAGGTTAAAAATATACATTGTGCGGATATGATCCGATAAAAAGAAAGGAAGATAATAAAAATGGACGTTATTAAGGCGGCAAGAGAGCTTGGCAGAGCGATACAGAACGACGAGCGCTACAAGGGATATATTGAAGCCAAGAACGAAAACGACAAGGACGAGGCTTTACAGCAGCTTATCGGTGAATTTAATCTTAAAAGAGAAAATTTGCAGCTTGAAATGAACAAGCCCGAGGACAGCATGGACAAGGAAAAGGTTGAAAGGCTCAACAAGGAGCTTCAGGAGTGCTACGAAAGAGTTATGGGCAACGCGCATATGGCGAATTTCGCCATAATGAAAAACGCTCTCGACAACCTTTTGCAGGAGGTTCAGGGTATTATTTCCCTCTGCTGTGACGGCGAAGACCCCGATACCTGTCAGGTCAGCCACAGCTGCACTTCCGACTGCTCAACCTGCGGCGGCTGTCACTGATCATAAGAAAATATATGTCGATACCGCACGGAGTATATCCGTGCGGTGTCTCCATAAAAAAATAAAAGGCGGAAAAATAAGTGGAAAAAGAAGAAAAGACTACCCCGATGCTTGCGCAGTATCAGGAGATAAAGTCCGAATATCCCAACTATGTACTGTTTTACAGACTGGGAGATTTTTTTGAGATGTTTTACAAGGACGCGGAAAATATCTCAAAGGAATTGGAGCTTGCCTTGACATCAAGGGCGGGCGTTCCCATGTGCGGAGTACCGCATCACTCGGCGGTTTCATATATAAAGCGGCTTATCGACAACGGGCACAGAGTCGCCATTTGCGAGCAGGTGGAGGATCCGTCGCTTACAAAAGGCTTGGTACGGCGCGAGGTGGTAAGGATAATTTCTCCCGGTACGGTTATCGAGGAGGGTATGCTTGACGAAAGCAGGAATAATTATATACTCTGCCTTTTATGCGACGATAAAAGCTGCGGAATGGTGTTTGCGGACGTTTCCACCGGTGAAATACATCTGATCCAGAAAAGCGGAAAAAACAAAGTCGAGCTGTCAAAAGGCGTGATCGGCGAAATAGGAAACTACATGCCCGTAGAGCTTTTATTCAACGAGAAGTTTCTGGATTTTACCGAGGTTCATTCCTTTGTAAAGGAAAAATTGAGCCACTGCGTGGCGGACGTTTTGCCCGACGAAAAATACGCTCCCGACAATGTTGACGCGCTGAAAGAGCAGTTCGCGAGTGACGGCAGCGGAGATATTCCCGACAGCATGGAGCTTTGCAAAAAGGCGGCTTACGCTCTTTTCAACTACATAAATTCCAACTATAAAAACGAAACCCACAGGGCGGTAAAGTTTATCGTTCACGGCGGCAATGATTATATGGAGCTTAACCTTTCCGCAAGGAGGAATCTGGAGCTTACCGAGACCATGCGCAACAGGGAGTACAGAGGTTCTCTTATATGGGTGCTGGACAAGACCAAAACGGGACTGGGAAAGCGCAGACTTAAGCAGATCGTAAGCCAGCCCCTTATGAAACAGATGAAAATACTTGAACGGCTTGACGCGGTGGAGGAGCTTACCACCGATATGTCAAGGCTCGGCGAGTTAAGAGGAAGCTTGGAGGGAATATACGACCTCGAAAGGCTTATGTCAAGAATCGCCTACAAGCTGGCAAGTCCCCGCGACGTATATTCACTGGGAAAAACCTGCGGGAAGCTGCCGAGAGTTAAAGAAGCTTTGGGTGTTTTCGGCAGTGCCTTGATAAAAAAGCTTTCCGGCAATATAAGCACTCATGAGGAAATAACCGCTTTGGTGGAAAACGCTTTGGCGGATGAGCTTCCCTTGAATACCCGTGACGGAGGATATATAAAGGACGGCTTCAACGAGGAGCTGGACAGGTTACGGAGCATTACGGGCGGCGGAAAAAGCCTGCTTGAAAAAATAGAGGAAAGAGAAAGACAGGCAACGGGGATAAAGACACTTAAGGTAGGCTTTAACCGTGTGTTCGGATATTATATCGAGGTATCCAAGGGGCAGATAGGACAGGTGCCCGACAGCTACATAAGAAAACAGACCCTGACCAACGGCGAAAGGTATATTACCGAGGAATTGAAGGACATCGAAAGGGAAATGCTGACGGCGGGGGAGAGGATAATTAAACTTGAAGCGCAGATATTCGCGGAGATAAGACATTTTATTTCCGAAAGAATGGAAGCGGTGCTGAGGACGGCGGAAGGCATTGCGGAAATAGACGTGCTGGCGGGCTTCGCGCAGACGGCGGTCGAAAACAATTACGTTAAGCCCGATATAACGCTTGACAGCGTTATTGAGATAAAGGGAGGAAGACATCCCGTTGTTGAAAAAATACTCCCCGATATTCCCTTTACTCCCAATGATACCTACCTTGACTTAAAGCAAAATCGCCTTTTGATGATAACGGGCCCCAATATGGCGGGTAAATCCACTTATATGCGGCAGGTGGCTTTGATAACGCTTATGGCGCAGATAGGCTGCTTTGTTCCCGCTAAGTACGCAAGAATAGGCGTAGTTGACAAGATATTCACAAGAGTCGGTGCAAGCGACGACTTGTCGTCGGGCAAGTCTACCTTTATGGTGGAAATGGACGAGGTGGCGGAGATATTGTCGGGAGCTACAAAGCAAAGTCTTGTTATAATGGACGAGATAGGAAGAGGTACTTCCACCTTTGACGGCATCAGCATCGCAAAGGCGGTGGCGGAATATATAAACGGCAAAAATATTGGGTGCAGAACGCTGTTTGCCACTCACTATCACGAGCTTATAGCTCTTGAAAACAGCAATGAGGGAATAAGGAATTTCAGCGTTGCGGTAGTTAAAAAGGGCGAGGACATCAAGTTTCTGCACAAGATAGTAGAGGGCGGCACCGACGACAGCTACGGTATAGAGGTGGCTAAGCTTGCGGGACTACCGAAAAAGGTAATCGAAGCGGCAAGAGCGGCGTTGTCGGGAATGGAAGCCGAAAGCAAGATCGATCTTGAAAAGCGGCTTAAAGACGAGAAGCAGGGAGAAATGCAGATCGATTTTTCGGAGATAAACAAGAACAACGTTATACAAAGACTGAAAAATCTGGATATGGACGATCTGACCCCAAGAGAGGCGTGGCAGGTGCTTGAAGAGATGAAAAAGTTAGTATAAGGCAAAAAATTGTCAATTTGAAATGTTGCAGAAGGAAAGGTATCGGGAATGATCAAGCTACTGGATAAAAGCGTTTATGAGCTTATAGCGGCGGGCGAGGTGATCGAACGTCCCGCGTCCGTTATTAAGGAGCTTGTGGAAAACGCGATAGACGCGGGGGCAAAAAGAGTTACCGTGGAGATAAAAAACGGCGGCGTTACCTATATGCGCGTTACCGACGACGGCTGCGGCATGGCGTACGGGGAAGTGCCTACCGCTTTTTTGCGGCATGCCACAAGCAAGCTGTCACGGGCGGAGGAGCTTGACAATATTTCAACGCTGGGCTTCAGAGGAGAGGCTCTCGCTTCCGTCGCGGCGGTAACAAAAACCGAGGTGCTGACCAAAAGAGCCGAGGACGAGCTGGGAACCGCGTATAAAATAGAGGGCGGAGAAGAAACGCTTTACGAGGAAACGGGCTGTCCCGACGGCACTACGATAATAATGAGGGAGCTGTTTTTTAATACTCCCGCAAGGCTTAAATTTTTGAAAAAGGATTCCACCGAAGCGAATTACGTTCAGTCTGTTGCGGACAAGTTAGCTTTAAGCTATCCGGAGGTGGCTTTTTCGTTTATAAAGGACAACAAGACCGTCAGAGTTACCGCGGGTGACGGAAAGCTGTATTCAGTGATATATTCGGTATTCGGAAAGCAGTTTGCGGCAGGTCTTACTGAGGTGGATTACAGTCAGAACAATATCAGGGTAAGCGGATATATCACAACTCCATACGCTTGCAGAGCCAACCGCCAGATGCAGTATTTTTTCATCAACGGGCGTTCGGTAAAGAATACCACCTGCATGGCGGCGTTGGAGGAGGGGTACAGAAACAGCGTTATGGTGGGCAAATTCCCCGCCTGTGTGCTTAATATAGAAATGCCCGCGGGAGATGTGGACGTTAACGTAAGCCCCTCAAAAACAGAGGTGCGGTTTGCCGATGAAAAAATGATTTTTGAGACGGTATATCTTGCGGTCAAAAACGGTATATTAAACGGGGAAAACAGCAAGGAGATGCGTGTGGGGGTCAAAGATACCGCCGCCGAAAAATACGCTTTCGATACCGCCCAAAATAAGCCCGAAAAGATTGTCTCGGGAGGCGTTGAAAATGTACAGATAAGCAAGGTATATAACACCGAAAAAAAGATAAAGCCCGAAAACAAGCCTTATGAATTAAACAGTCCGAAGGCGATTTACAAGCCGGTACCTCCCAAAAGCATTTTTATACAGGAGGTTTTTGAGGATAAAACCGAGACAAAGACGGAGACGAAAAGCTACGAGTTTTTAGACAAGTCAAGCTTTATCCGTCCCGGTTCGCAGGAGGAAAAAAGCGTACAGACTCCCGACCCGATTATTGAGGAAAAATACAAGCCCTCTCTTAAATTTATCGGAGAGCTTTTCAAGACATACATAGTCTGCGAGTGCGGCGACGAGCTGATTTTAATGGACAAGCACGCGGCGCATGAAAGAATACGCTTTGAGCAGTTAAAAAAGGATCTGGAGAGCAGCGGGCAGCTGCTTGCTGAGCCTGTGCGCCTGTCCTTGTCTCTTGAAGAAATGACCGCTCTTGCGGATAACGCGGAATACTTGGAGAGCCTTGGGATAGAGCTGTTTTTCAAGTCCGAAAACGAGGCGGAGATAACCGCTTTTCCGTCTCTGCTCACCGATTTGTCTCCCGAGGATACCTTGCAGAAAATATCGGCGGTGCTGCTGAAAGGCGGCGACGATATAGAGGGACTGCTTTTTGACGATGTTTTGCATACAGTAGCCTGCAAGGGCGCGATAAAGGCAAACGAGCCTACCTCTCCGAAGGAGCTTGAAATACTCGCAAACCGCGTCTGGGAGGATAACTCGATACGCTACTGCCCTCACGGGAGACCCATAATTACCACCATGTCAAAGTATAATATCGAAAGGAATTTCGGGCGTATACAGTGAACAAAGAAAATAACGAAAAAATATATATCGCGGTGGTGTGCGGCCCTACCGCGTCGGGGAAAACTGAGCTGGGAGTAAGGCTTGCGCAGGAAGCGGACGGGGAAATAATTTCCGCCGATTCCATGCAGATATACAAGGGAATGGATATTGCCTCCGCTAAGCCCTCGAATGAGGAAAAGGGCGGAATACCGCATCATTTAATGGACTTCCTGCCGCCGGACAAGGCTTTTTCGGTGGCGGACTATGTGGAGCTTGCCCGTAAGTGTGTGAACGATATTCACGGCAGGGGAAAGCTGCCGATAATCGTGGGCGGCACGGGGCTTTATATTTCCTCTCTTGTTAACAATATCAAGTTTGACGATACGGGAAGCGACTTGAAGTTCAGGGAAGAAATGCGGGAATTTGCCGATAAAAACGGGAATAACGCGCTTTGGGAAAGGCTTAAGGAGATTGACCCCAAAACGGCGGAGAGGCTGCACCCGAATAACGTAAACCGCGTTATAAGAGCCTTGGAGGTGTTTCATTTAAGCGGCGGCACTATAAGCAGCGCGCAGGAGAAAAGCCGTCTTGAGGAAAGCCCTTATGACGCTTGCTTTATAATGCCCGATTATCCCAGAGAGGTTTTGTACGGCAGGATAGACCGCAGAGTTGACGTTATGCTTGAAAGAGGGCTTATAGATGAAGCAAGGGAGTTTTTTACACACACCGACTATGTTACGGCGGCGCAGGCTATCGGCTACAAGGAGCTTAAGCCTTATCTTGACGGTGAAAAGGAGCTTTCGGAGTGCGTTGAAAGATTAAAGCAGGCTACCCGCAATTATGCCAAAAGACAGCTTACATGGTTCAACAAAACGGAGGGATTAAACAAAATAAAAGCGGACAATGGGATCAGCGGCGAAAAAATTTCGGAAATCGCTGAAAATTTAGTGAAAAGATATAGATTTTTTTAAAAAGATGTGTTATAATAGACATTATAAAATTGTCTAATTGTACCCTGATGTCACAAGGAACATTTTGAGCCGAGTGATAAACGGGGC
>JAAVIG010000035.1 GCA_014796735.1 Oscillospiraceae bacterium | reverse complement strand
ATTTGATTACAATTCGGTAACAACAAACCGCTAAAGGTCAATACGCGTAAAATTGGAATGTAAAAAACTCAAAAAATAGCCCGTCAAAACCAAGGTAAAACGAAGTTTTGACGGGTATGTTATATTGAGAAAGATGTCAACACCCGAAGCGGCGGCTTCGCCGCTTTCAAGTTTTCTTTTTTAGTTTTTTACAATCATCGTTATTTTTTAAACCTCGGGTCTTTTAATCTCCCCCACCTCATTCATACTGTCAATAAGCATAGAAAAATCCGACACCGTCTCTTTTCCGTCCTTTTTAAACACTCCCTTTTGATCCAGCCGATAGCAGTACCCGCCGCTATCCAGCCATATACTGCTTTCAAAGCTCTGAAGCTCTCCCAGCTCCGAAAGGGATTCCGCGAATTGAGCGGCGTCATAATAAAAGGTTATTTTCTTGCCCTCAGCCTGTTCCTCGACCTTACTGCCTGTAACTGCGTAAGCGTTCATGGAGATAACACCCTCGTTGGTATAAGGGTGTCGGTTTTTCCTGTCATAAACGCGGTAGTTTTCATCGCCCTGCTGTATAAAACTCCATTCGTGCTCGTCCTTGTACTTGCAGTTTATCTCCGAGCCGTTGTGAAACTCGTAATAAACATCTTCTCCCTCCGTGCCCATGCTGACATAGGTCAGATTTCCGTCGCCGCGGTATCTGAAGGTAAATTCCTCCGTCACCTCGCCCGTTTCGTTATCCTGCATATAAAAATGCCCGCTGTCTAAGTCGGTGTAAAGCTTCTTTGCCGCCATAACATCGGAGTACCCCTCTATGTTTTTGTAAGCAGCGCTTTCGGGCAAACAGGCGGAAAACGTCAGTACCGACACGGTAAGAACGGAAAGGGAAATGGCTTTCAGCGTTTTTTTGGTCATTTTATTTTAAGTTCCTTTCATAAGAAGAGCCCCGCAAAAAATAAAACAACCGCTCTGAACAAGCGGCTGTTTATTAACTTTTAGCGGTTCAATTACTCAGCGAATCCGCTTTCAACCAACTTGATAAGACCCTCGACAGCAAGCTGTTCATCGGAGCCGTCGGCGATAACGCGAATAGTGGTTCCGCCTACGATGCCCAGTGAGAGTACACCGAGAAGGCTCTTAGCGTTTACTCTGCGTTCTTCCTTTTCAACCCAGATAGACGATTTGTATTCATTTGCTTTCTGGATAAAAAAGGTTGCGGGTCTTGCGTGAAGACCGACTGAGTTTTTTACCTCTACATCTTTTGCAAACATATCTTTGTTCCTCCGTTTTGATTTAAGGTTATGTGTTTGTACCAATTAAGGTTATGTTTACCTTTCATCAGTAACAGTATATAACGAAAAACAATTTTAGTCAACAGTCATTTTGCACTTTTTACCCGTTTCGGCACTAATTTTTCAAAAAATAACAATTTGAGTAAATTCTAAATTACACATTTGTGACTATTATACAATTATTTTAAACTTGTATGTTAGACAGTGACAAAAGTTTTCCACAATCGGTAAAAAGCCGCTTATAATAAGGCTTTATGAAATCCCCATGTTCTTTTTCAGGTCTTCGCCGAACTTCTTAAGCTTATCTCTGAAGGTTTCCTTCTTTTCAAAGTTCTTTTCGTTCATGGCTGCCTCAAGCTGCTGCAAAAGCTCTTTTTGATTTTTGGTAAGGCGTTTGGGCACTTCTAAAACGACTCTTATCATCATGTCCCCGCGGCCCTCTCTCTGGCAGTGCTGAACGCCCTTGCCCCTGAGTCTGAGAACGTCTCCCGGCTGTGTTCCCTCGGGAATACGGTAAGTAACGTTTCCGTCAATGGTAGGCACCGTAAGCTCGTCGCCCAAAGCCGCCTGCGTGTAGCTTATGGGCAGCTCTACCCAAATGTCGTAGCCCTTGCGCTCAAACAGCTGATCCTTTCTTACGCTTATCCTTACGTTCAAATCGCCCTTTGCGCCGCCGTTAACGCCCGCGTTGCCCTCGCCGGGAACCGTCAGCACCTGCCCGTTATCGATACCGGCCGGTACGTTTATGGTGATTTTCTTGCGCTTTTGCACTCTGCCGTTTCCGTTGCAGGCGGGACAAGGATTTTCTATTATCTTACCCTTGCCGCCGCAGCGTGTACAGGTTCTCTGTGTGGACATCGAGCCCAACATGGTGCGCTGTGTCACTCTCACCACACCCGAGCCGTGACAGTCGGGGCAGGTCTTGGGCGTAGTGCCCGTCTTTGCGCCGCTGCCGTTGCAGCTGTCGCAGGTGTCCGCCCTTGTAAGCTCTATATCGTGAGTAACACCCTTGCACGCCTCCATAAAGCTTATATCAAGGCTTACCGCAATATCGGGACCGCGCTTGGGAGCGCTCGGGTTGGAGCGTCTGCTTGACGTTCCGCCGCCGAAAATGCTGTCAAAAATGTCTCCGAGATCTATGCCGCCGTCGGCGGAAAAGCCTCCGAAGCCGCCGCCGTAGCCGTAGCCGCCCGCTCCGCCGCCGTAGGAGGGATCGACCCCCGCGTGACCGAACTGATCGTATCTTGCTCTCTTATCGGGGTCGGACAGTATGTCGTTGGCCTCGTTGACCTCCTTGAATTTAGCTTCCGCTTCGGGATTGTCGGGGTTCAGGTCGGGGTGGTATTTTTTCGCAAGCTTGCGGTATGCCGACTTTATTTCAGCCTCGCTTGCCCCTTTTTGCAAGCCTAAGACCTCGTAGTAATCTCTTTTTTCTGCCATAGCTATCTCCTCGATTTAATACACCTTAAGGCAACGCCGTTCCGCGCTGCCTTAAAGTACATTTTATATCTGTTTATTCGGGTTTACTTAGTCCGCGTCCTTGTAATCAACGTCAACAAAGTTATCGTTTCCGTCCGCGCCCGAGGAAGTGCCCTCGCCGCTTACGCTTGCGCCCTGAGCCGCGCCCGCAGCCGCATTAGCCGCTGCACCCTGCTCCTTGTAAACTCTCTCCGCTACCGCGTAGAAGGCTGTCTGAAGCTCTTCCTTGGCGGACTTGATCTTTTCGATATCCGAACCGTTAAGTGCTTCCTTAAGAGCGTCGATCTTGGGCTGAACCTGTCCCTTTTCCTCTGCCGTAACCTTATCGCCGAATTCGTTCAGGGACTTTTCCGTCTGATATACCATAGAGTCGGCCTCGTTGCGTAAATCGACCTCCTCACGGCGTTTCTTGTCCTCTTCGGCATACGCTTCCGCTTCCTTGACCGCCTTTTCAATATCGTCCTTGCTCATATTGGTCGAAGCGGTAATGGAGATGTGCTGCTCCTTGCCGGTGCCCAAATCCTTTGCGGAAACGTTAACGATACCGTTGGCGTCGATATCGAAGGTAACCTCTATCTGAGGAATGCCTCTGGGAGCGGGAGCGATACCGTCAAGGCGGAAGTTGCCCAAGGACTTGTTGTCCTTTGCGAAGTCGCGCTCGCCCTGCAATACGTTGATGTCAACGCTGGGCTGATTGTCCGCGAAGGTGGAGAATATCTGAGATTTCTTTGTTGGTATGGTGGTGTTGCGGTTGATCATCTTGGTGCATACGCCGCCCGCGGTCTCTACGCCGAGAGAAAGGGGAGTAACGTCAAGGAGCAGCAAACCGCTTACTTCCTTGTTAAGCACGCCGCCCTGAATAGCCGCGCCCACCGCTACGCACTCATCGGGGTTGATGCCCTTGAAAGGCTCTTTTCCAGTATACTTTTTAACTGCCTCCTGTACGGCAGGAATACGTGTGGAACCGCCTACAAGCAATACCTTGTCTATTTCGCTTATCTTAAGACCGCTGTCCTTGATAGCCTGCTCGAGAGGACCCATTGTAGCCTTTACAAGATCGGCTGTCAGGTCGTCGAACTTTGCTCTGGAAAGAGTTACGTTCAAGTGCTTGGGGCCGCTTGCGTCAGCAGTGATATAAGGAATGTTGATGTTTACCGTGGTGGTGTTGGAAAGGGCGATCTTTGCCTTTTCCGCCTCGTCCTTAAGTCGCTGCATTGCGAACTTGTCGTTGCGCAGGTCTGTTCCGTCGGATTTCTTGAATTCGTCCGCCAAAAATTCGATTATTCTCTGATCAAAGTCGTCGCCGCCCAGACGGTTGTTGCCCGCTGTTGCGAGAACCTCCTGAACACCGTCGCCGATCTCGATAATGGAAACGTCGAAGGTACCGCCGCCCAGGTCGTATACTACCACCTTCTGCTCGTCGCCCTTGTCAACGCCGTAAGCGAGAGCCGCCGCGGTAGGCTCGTTTATGATACGGTGTACGTTCAGGCCCGCGATCTGTCCCGCGTCCTTTGTCGCCTGACGCTGAGAGTCGGTGAAGTATGCGGGAACGGTAATGACCGCGTCGCTTACCTTTTCGCCGAGATAGTTTTCGGCTTCGGTCTTAAGCTTCTGCAAAACCATTGCCGAGATTTCCTGAGGAGTATATTTCTTTCCGTCAATATCTACCTTGTGGTCGCTGCCCATATGGCGCTTAATGGAGATAACGGTCTTGTCGGGGTTGGTAACGGCTTGGTTCTTCGCAAGCTGACCTACCAGACGCTCGCCGTCCTTAGTGAAAGCAACTACGGAGGGAGTTGTTCTGTTACCCTCGGAGTTGGTTATAACGGTGGGCTCTCCGCCCTCTATAACCGCTACGCATGAGTTTGTTGTGCCCAAGTCGATTCCTATAATTTTTCCCATAAAAAATCAATCCTTTCTTTGTGCTGCCTTTCGCAGTCTTTAGTATATTTAGTTATTTCTCTGTTATTCCGCTTTGTGTCCTTGCTTTTGTTTTACACATTTTTTCTGTATAGCCTTATGCGACTACCGCCACCATGGCGAATCGCAGTATCTTATCGCCGATCTTGTAGCCCTTCTGGAAGGTGGAAGCAATCATGCCGCTTTCCTGGCCCTCTCCCGCGGGAACCTGCTGTACTGCCTGGTGCATCGAGGGGTTGAATTCGCCCTCGGCGGGTATCTGCTCAACGCCTAACTTTTCAAGAGTTTCCATAAAGGACTGATAGATCATCTCAACGCCCTTTTTGAAATTCTCGTCGGCGCATTCCACGCTTAACGCCCTTTCGAGGTTATCCGCCACGGTCAAGAACTCGCTTACCGTCTTGGCGGTGATCTCCGGCTCAAGCTCGAGACGCTCTCTGCTTGTGCGCTTGCGGTAGTTGTCATACTCCGCCATATTGCGCATAAGCTGATCCCGTATCTTTTCTATCTCCTCGTCTTTCTTTTTGAGCTCGGCTTCGAGAGGATTAGCTTCGGCCTCGCTGTCCTCATTTGCAGTCTCCGCCGCTTCGAGCTCTTCCGTCTGCTCTTTGATCTCCTTTTCCTCGTCTTTTTTCTTTTTTTCTGCTTTACTCAATGTCGTTTGCCTCCTTTTCTTCGGGGAGAAGCTCGGCACATTCCGATATTCCTTCCGAATTGTCCTCACCTTCGCTTAAAAGGTTGGTGATCTTATTTGAAAAATACTCCAGATAGGGTATGATCTTTTTGTAATCTATACGGGCGGGGCCTATCACCCCGAAGCTTCCCGCCTTATGTCCGTCCTTTTCAAAGGACGAGGCGATTATGCTGGAATTTGATACCACAAAGGTCTGATTTTCCTGTCCGAACAGTATATT
>JAAVIG010000034.1 GCA_014796735.1 Oscillospiraceae bacterium | reverse complement strand
GGGCGAGGGCAGGATAGAGCTTATCAACCCCGTTATTACTTCGGCAAAGGGAAAGAACAGAGATAAGGAGGGCTGTTTGTCCTCGCCCAATCTTTGGGGCTATGTGGAAAGACCCGCAAAGGTAAAGGTTACGGCAAAAAACCGCTACGGAAAGGAAATAAAGTTAGAGGGAACGGAGCTGCTCGCCCGCGCCTTTTGCCATGAGATCGACCATCTGAACGGGATAATTTTTACGGATATTGCGGACGAAATGATAGAAAACGATGATGAATAAGCTTTATAAAAGATTGAAAGCATAGGAAGGAATTATCTTAAATATGAACATTGTTTTTATGGGTACTCCCGAAATAGCGGTTTCCTGCTTAAAAGCGATATATGAAGCGGGACACAATGTTTCGGCGGTCTTTACTCAGCCCGATAAGCCGAAAAACAGGGGGCACAGGCTGCAAATGCCGCCCGTTAAGGAATACGCTTTGGAAAAAGGTACGGAAGTATATCAGCCTCTTTCACTTAGAAAGGGCGAGGACGGGGAAAAAAGCTTGGAGATACTGAAAAAGCTTGCTCCCGACTGTATAGTGGTGGTAGCCTACGGGCAGCTGCTCCCGAAAAGCGTTCTTGAACTGCCGAAATACGGCTGCGTAAACGTTCACGCCTCACTGCTGCCGAGATACCGCGGCGCGGCTCCGATACAAAGAGTGATAATGGACGGAGAAAATGAAACAGGTATCACCACCATGTATATGGCGGAGGGCTTGGACACGGGTGACATGATACTTAAGGAAGCGGTGGAGATAACTCCCGAAATGACGGGGGAGCAGCTTCACGACCGTTTGGCGGAAACAGGCTCTCGGCTCATTGTTGAGACATTATCCCAAATAGAAAAAGGAACGGCGCCCCGAATCCCTCAGACAGACGAAAACACCTGCTATGCGGAAAGAATACAAAAAGAGGACTGCCGAATAGATTTCACCAAAAGCGCAGATACTGTTTATAATCAAATAAGAGGGCTTTCATCATCGCCCTGCGCCTTTACTTTTCTTGACGGGAAACGGCTTAAGGTGTACTTTGCGCAAAAGCTCGATACAAATCAGAACGCCGCTGCAGGTACGGTCATAGAGGGAGAGGGCTTATGCGTAAAATGCGGCGAGGGTGCTTTGAGGCTTACGGATATACAGCTTGAGGGCGGAAAGAGAATGAAGGACAGCGATATGCTGAGAGGAAGAAAAGTGGACAATGGAACGGTTCTGGGATAGAACCTGTTTTTACAGGAGGTATCTGTATGTTTTTTGATTTCTTATACGCTAACCCGGGTATTGCTTACTTTCTTGTGCTCGGGGCGGTGATTTTTTCCTATATCATGCAGGCTAATGTGGATTCGACCTTTAAAAAGTACAGTCAGGTGGGCAGCCGCAGAAACGTACCCGCTCATGTTATAGCAAGGCAGATACTGGACAGCTACGGGCTGTACGACGTTACCGTTATGCGGATCGAAGGAAAACTGACCGATCATTACGACCCGCGTCAGAATGTAGTTGCCTTGTCGGATTCCACCTTTTACAGCACGTCGGTGGCGGCTATCGGAGTAGCGGCGCACGAGGTGGGACACGCTGTCCAGTATAACAAAAACTATCTCCCCATAAAGATACGCGCGGTTTTTGTACCTATCGCTCAGATAGGCTCCAAGTCGTGGATAATCTTCTTTTTGCTTGGAATGTTTTTCAGCATGCCGTTCTTATTGGAAGTGGGAGTGGTTTTGTTCGCTTTTGTGGTACTTTTTCAGCTTTTGACTCTGCCTGTTGAGTTTAACGCCAGCAGACGTGCTTTAAATACTATCGAGCAGCAGTTTTTGCTTGAAAGAGACGAAATGGGCGGAGCGAGAAAGACCTTGTCCGCGGCGGCAATGACCTATGTGGCCGGGCTGATGGTTGCTGTGGCGCAGCTTTTGAGACTGCTGGTCATGGTGAACGGAAGAAACAACAGAAGATAAAATATTGATGTGTATACAACTTGTGGGTTAAAACAGCGTGTTTTGGATTTTTTGTTTAATTTTTCCTTTTTTTACAAAATACGCGTAATATTTAGGTTAAAATATATTGTGGTTACTTTTGACGAATCCCGACAATTTTGTTTTTTACCGCGTTTATTTATTATTATATATCCCCAAATGAGGAAAGGATCTTAAAGCTATGAAAACATCAAGACAAGTAGTGCTGGAGCTGCTTGTAAAAATGGAACAAAACGGTGCGTATTCAAACATAGTGCTGGACAACACCTTTAATTCGGAAAAGCTTTCCGACAGAGACAAGGCATTTGCCGCAATGCTCTTCTACGGCGTTATCGAGAGGAAAATGACTCTCGATTACATAGTACGCTTGTATTCCTCCACCGAATTTGACAAAATAGACATAGATGTATTGCAGCTCCTCAGAATGGGAATATATCAGCTTTTGTATACCTCCGTTCCCGAAAGCGCGGCGGTAAACGAAAGCACCGAGCTTGCGCCCCAAAGTGCGAAAGGCTTTGTAAACGGTATTTTAAGAAGCTTTATACGCGGCGGCAAGCAGATAGACTACAAGGACTTGGAGGGCGCGGCAAAGCTGTCGGTGGAATATTCCTGTCCCAAATGGTTGGTAAAAAAGTGGATAGAGACCTTCGGCGAGGAAAAGACGGTGGATATTTTAAAGGACAGCTTCGGCAGACCGCCGCTGTTTGTCAGAGTAAACACGCTGAAATGCACCGCCGACGAGTTGATAGCCGAATTTGCCAAGGAAAAGATCGAGGCTAAGAAAAACGCCCTTCTTGACGACTGCATAGAGCTTGGACGAATTCATGGAGTTGAAGCCACAAACGCTTACAGGAGAGGACTTTTTCACGTTCAGGACATTTCCTCTCAGCTTTGCTGCAAGGTGGCAAAGCCGGTATTCAACGAAACTGTAATAGACGTTTGCGCCGCTCCCGGAGGAAAAACCTTTACAATGGGCGAAATGATGGCGAACAGAGGTAAAATTTACAGCTTTGACCTATATGACGGCAAGGTTTCCATGATAAACGAGGGCGCAAGGCGGTTGGGACTGTCTATCGTCACCGCCGCGGTGCATGACGCCACAAGCTACGACGAAAATATTCCCTTGGCGGACAAGGTGCTGTGCGATGCCGTTTGCTCGGGGCTTGGCGTTATCAGAAGAAAGCCGGAGATAAAGTACAAGGAAGTGAAATACCTCGAACAACTCCCGATCGTTCAGAAGCATATAATGGAAACCTCTTCAAAATACGTTAAAATCGGCGGTACGCTTATATATTCCACTTGTACCTTAAACAGCGACGAAAACGAAAGGGTAGTGGAAAGCTTTTTGAGCGACAACCCCAATTTTGCCCCCGTGGTGGTGCCTATCGGCGTGGCGGGTGTTGAGGACGTGTGCATGAGGACGTTTTTGCCCACAGTTACGGGCGGCGACGGATTTTTTGCTGCAACGCTAAGGAGAATAAAGTAAAAAATTGGACAATAAAGAAAAAATCGACATACTTTCCTTAAGCTTAGAGGAGCTTCAAGAGAAATTATTACAAATCGGTGAAAAAAAGTACCGCGCATTGCAGGTATTTCAGTGGCTCCACTGTAAAAAAGCGGTAAGCTTCGAGGAAATGACCAATATTTCTGCACAAACCAAAGCCTTGCTTGTTGAAAATTTTTATATAAATTCAATGAAAATTCAAAAAAGGCTTGTATCAGCTATCGATAATACTGTAAAATACTTATATGTGCTTCCCGACGGAAACAAAGTCGAAACGGTTTTAATGGAATATCATCACGGAAACAGCGTCTGCCTTTCAACGCAGGTGGGCTGTAAAATGGGCTGCAAGTTCTGCGCTTCCACAAAGGCGGGCTTTGTGCGCGATCTGCTGCCCTCCGAAATACTGCTTCAGATATACGAGACCGAACGGGACAGCGGACGTAAAATAGATTCCGTTGTTTTAATGGGGATAGGCGAGCCTTTGGACAACTTCGTGAATACGGTGAAGTTTTTGGAGCTTGTTTCCCATAAGGACGGAAGAAACATGAGCTTAAGACACGTTTCTCTTTCCACCTGCGGCTTGGTGGATAAAATATACGCCTTGGCGGATATGAAGCTTGCTTTGACCTTATCGGTGTCGCTTCACGCGCCCACCGACGAAAAAAGAAACGCCATAATGCCCGTAAACGGAAAATATCCGGTAAGGGAGCTGATAAAAGCCTGCAATGATTACTTTAAAGCCACGGGCAGGCGGATAAGCTTTGAGTTCGGTCTGATAAAGGGCGTAAACGACGATATGAATACCGCAAAAGAGCTGATCGAGCTGCTTAAACCTCTCGGCGTCTGCCATGTAAACCTTATTCCCATAAACGAGATAAGGGAGGGCGGCTATAAGAAAAGCGATTTTGTAACGCAGTTCCGGAAAGCGCTTGTGCAGGGCGGGATAAACGCCACCGTAAGAAGAACGCTGGGCACGGATATAGAGGCGGCGTGCGGACAGCTCAGGCGGGACAATATCTGATATTCCTCAAAAGGAGAAATAACATTGAAATTTTATTCCAAAACCGACATCGGTTTGATCAGAAACGAAAATCAGGACAGAGTATGGGCAAGCTACCTCGGTGAAAACGAGGAAGCCGCCGTTCTTGTGGTATGCGACGGCATGGGCGGAGAAAACGCCGGAAGCTGCGCCAGCCAGATGACCTTGGACGCCATGCGGGACAGGATAATGAACGGTTTTCGCTTAAACGGCAGCCGCAACTTTATTCGAAATCTGCTGATAACCTCGGTCACTGCGGCGAACAGCCTTGTATTTGACCGCGCCAGAAGCGAGCCCGACAAAAAAGGAATGGGCACCACCTGCGTCGCGGCTGTGGTGTACGCCGAGAGAGCTTATATAATAAATGTAGGGGACAGCCGCTGCTACCGCATTTTCGGCGAAAGCATGCAGCAGGTCACAAAGGATCACACCGAGGTTCGCCGACTGTTGGACTTGGGCAGGATCACCGAGGAGGAAAGCAAGACTCACCAGTACAGGAACCGTCTTACAAGAGCGGTGGGAGCTACAAGAGATATAACCCCCGACTATTTTGAGATAGATCTGGAGGAGGGCAACAGCCTATTGCTATGCTCCGACGGGCTTCATTCCTACGGGGACGACGCCGAGATAGCGGGCATAATAGTGAACAACCCCGCAAGCAAATGCTGCGATATGCTGATCGATTACGCGCTTGCCAACGGCGGACGTGATAACGCGACTGTCGCGCTGCTCAGATACTGATATACATATAACATCGGTGCTTCCCCATTCGCGCAGGGAAAGCAAGCCGAAAAGAAAAGACGGAATAAAGGAAAATCTTGCGCGGAGAAATGGCGGATATATTATGGACAATAACATTGGTAAGAAGCTTGACGGCAGATACGAGCTGTTGGAGCTTATCGGTGTTGGGGGAATGGCGGATATATACAAAGCCAAAGATATAACGGAGGACAGGGTGGTCGCCGTTAAGATCCTCAAAAACGAATTTATGGGCAGCGAGGATTTTATACGCAGATTCAGGAATGAGTCAAAAGCTATCGCGCTTTTGTCCCACCCGAACATTGTAAAGATATACGATGTGGGCTTTACCGACAAGCTCCAGTTTATTGTAATGGAGTACATTGACGGCATTGCGCTTACCGAATATATATCAAAGCAGGGCGTGCTTAAATGGAAGGACGTAGTGCATTTCACCATGCAGATACTGAAAGCCCTCCAGCACGCTCACGACCGCGGGATAGTACACCGCGACATAAAGCCACAGAATGTGATGCTTTTGCCTGACGGCACTATCAAGGTCATGGACTTCGGCATTGCGCGCTTTAACCGCGAGACCGACAAGACCATGTCGGAAAAGGCGATAGGTTCCGTACACTATATAAGCCCCGAACAGGCAAGAGGCGACGTTACCGACGAAAGAAGCGATATATATTCCGTCGGTATCATGATGTACGAAATGCTTTCGGGAAAAAAGCCCTTTGACGGCGACAGTCCCGTAGCCATTGCCCTTATGCACATGCAGTCGGGTGCGAAGAAAATGTCCGAGATCAACAAATCCATACCCGAGGGCTTGGAGGAGATCACGGAAAAGGCTATGCAGAAGGAGCCTTCAAAGCGTTATCAGACCGCTGGCGAAATGATGAAGGATATAGAGGAGTTCAAGCAGAATCCCAGTATCGTTTTTGAGTACAAATATTTCTCCACCGACGGCACCACCAAGTATTTTGACAAGGTAGCGGAGCCGGCGCAGAAAAAAACCGCGGCCGCGTCAGCCGCTTCCGCTTCATCGAAAAAGGGGTACAGCCTTAAAAGCGGCGAGGAGGAGCAGGAGGACGACGAGGATTACGACGATGACGATTATGACGACGAGGTAGCGCCCAGACGTTCCCCCCTGCTGTCGGTACTGTTTGCGGTCACTGCCGTGTTCGTTATCGTGGCGGCGTTTGTGGTATACAAGCTTGTGACCGATGTTGTACCCACGCAGGATGACCCGAATATAGAGGAATTGATTGTTCCCACATTGGTGGGACTTACCGAGGACGAGCTGAAGAGCGAATACGGCAACACTTTCCGCTTACAGCTCACCAGAGACAACGACAAGGCTCCCGCGGGTCAGATAATATACCAAAGCATAGGCGCGGGCACGGTCATAAAATCAACTCAGCAAATAACCGTTACCGTAAGCTTGGGCCCCAAAATGGAGGAGATAGACGAATATGCCTCCAGACCCAAGGACGAGGCGGTGATCCAGCTCAAAAACCAAGGCTTTTTGTATGATATAGTGTATATCGAAAATGACGATATACCGCGCGACAACGTTATCAGGACCGATCCTCCAGCAAGGACGCGGGCGGAGGTGGGAACTAAGGTGCTTATTTATGTAAGTCAAGGCCCGTCGCCCTCTCTTACGGTGGTTCCCAACTTCAAGAACCTGACCGAAGCCACCGCGAAGCAAAACGCGGAACGCAACAACCTTGTGCTTATAATAGAATATATGCCCAGCGAGGACGGAAGCGTTGAAAAGGGCAGAGTAATAGAGCAGAGCATCGAGCCCAACGAAAAGGTAGACAAGAACACGGTGGTTACTATCTATGTTTCCAACGGCGAGATCCCCGTAAAGACCACCGATCTGACCTTCAGCATAAACAGCAGCGCCACCGGCGAATTTAAGTTCAGATACTATATCGACGGCATATTGCAGGAGGAACTGGAGGAAACCAGAAACATTGCCCTGAGCAAGCAGATAGTCTGGGATATTTCGGGCAACGGAACCAAGCGTTATTCGATAGTTGTCGAAAGCGTTGAAACGGGCTTAAGCAAGACATTGGCAACGATCGAGGTCAATTTTGACGCCGATCCCATTGTAAAGAATCAGATCGAGCTTAACGGAAACGTCTTTAAGGAATTGCTGGAGGGAGCTGCTTCCGCTACCGAGGCAACAACCACGGAGGAAGTTACCTCGCCTCCGGTAATGGAATTTGAGACAGAGGAAACCTCCGAGGAGGAAGCGATAGGATTGCTTTGATTTTTAATTTTCAAATTTCCCCTTGACTTATCAAGGGGAAATTTGGTATAGGAAATAAATGAACTTTCAGCGAAAAGAGGAAAAACGCTTGAAAACCGAAAACAGGATCATAAGCGTCAGCGGCGGTATCTATACGGTCGAAACTTCCGACCGCCTTGTGCAGGCAAAGTCCAGAGGAGTATTCCGCCAAAAGGGGATAAAGCCCGTGACGGGAGATTATGTTGAGCTGCAATTTGAGGAAAACACCGATCCCGTTATATCGGAGGTGTTGGAACGGAAAAACGTTATAATACGTCCGCCCTTGGCGAATGTCGATATAATGGTGCTTGTGGTGTCCTCCTGCGAGCCCGAGCCGAATTTGTTCGTTTTGGACAAGCTTACGGCGATTTTTGAAAGCAAGGGAATAGAAACGGTATACGCATTTACCAAGATCGATCGTGTACGGGCCGAGGAGTACGCGGGCATATACGAAAATATAGGCTACAAGACCTTTATGATCGACAATACCACAGGAGAGGGCTCCGCTTTGCTTGCCGATTATCTTAAGGGGAAGACCTCCGCCCTTATCGGAAACACGGGAGTGGGCAAATCGAGCCTTATGAATTACATCGCTCCCGTTGCCGAGCATAAAACATCGGAGATCAGCAGAAAGCTGGGCAGAGGACGGCATACTACAAGAGAGGTCAAGCTGTACCGTCTTGACGGTTCGACCTATATTGCCGATACGCCCGGTTTTTCAACGGTTGAGGTAAGTAAATACGGGGTCATTGCTTCAAGCGAGGTGGCAGAGTGCTTCCGCGAGTTTTCCATGTATACCGATAAGTGCAGATTTAAGGACTGCGCTCATATAAAGGAGGACAGCTGCGCCGTCAGGGCGGCGGTAAAGGACGGGTCGATAGCCGCGTCAAGGCATGAGAGCTACTGCAAAATTTACGGGGAGGCCGTTAAAAAAGAAAATGAGTATTAGCAGCATCGCTTTTAACGGTGGGTGTTATCCGCTGTTAAAACGCGGTTTGCATAAGAGTTCGACTTCTAAAAATCCTTTTGTAACCAAAAATCCGCTTTACGAATAAAATAATGTATACTCGCCGCTGCAGCAAAACGTGCAAAGAATGTCGAGCAGAAATTTTGTGTGTTGAGGCGGAGGACGCAGCCTTGCTGCCGCAAGGCAAGGACGGCAACGAAAACACACGGAATTTATGCCGACAGGATTTGTGCGTTTTGTTGCAGCGGCGAGTACAAAGACGGAAGGGGGCAAAGGTCATGCGGCGGAAAAACAAATGCTGTAAGGGAAGAACAAAGCTTGCGATAATAGTGTTTGGCGCGGCTGTGATCTGCCTTTGCCTCCTTTCCGCCAGACTGACTCTCGTAATAATTGCACTCGCGCTGATAGCGGCGGGTATATGGCTGTTAAAGTGCGAGTAAATTCGGCCGACGAAAAATATCCGCCCCTCTTAACAGAACGTAGGCGGATATTTCGGAGGCTCAAACGGAAAGCGAGGTACATATGAAAATCGTAGTGGTAAAAAGCCCGAGGTTTTTGGCAGGAGTTTTAAGACTGTTTTTCGGAATAAAAAAGTCGCAGACGTAAAATGTACATTTATGAAAAAGCAAAGCCGCGCGGTGGATTGGCGCGGCTTTGCTTTTATTAAACGAATAACGGAGGAGTTTGTCTTGTCAATGAGGCGTACCTGTTCACGGTGCGGAGGCGGTAACCTCGGTTTTCTCTTTTTCTTTTTCTTTTTCTTTTTCCTTTTCCTTTTTCTTTCCCTTGGATTTGTTCCCGTGAACATTTTTATTTTTTCTGTTCTTTTTATGAACCGCAGCGGCAGCGATAATTATTACCGCTGTTACCGCCGCGCCGGCAGCCGCATATATAATAAGCGTATTTTCAAAGGATTTCTTTTTGACTGTCAGTTCAAATTCCGTAAAGTCGGTGCTGAAAACGAGATAGCGGCCGTCCCTCTCATAATCCGCGGGTTCTCCGTTAATGTAAAGCTCCGCTTCGCCCTCGTCGGCGTAATACCGTATTACGCGGCTCGCTGCGCCGTCGTCGGGAATGCTGAGCTTCCACACGCTTTCATTGTCGTTTGATGATTTGTTTTCACTTGCTCCGAGCTTTTCGCCGCCGAAGCTGCCCTCTGCTATAAATATCGGCAGTCCGTCGGCGCGGCAGACGTCAGATGAAATTGCGGTGATCAGATTGTTGTAGACCGCGTTGATGATCTTGCCGAATTTAAGCTCGTTTCCGTCAAAATCCTCCCACTGCGCATAGCAGCCGCGCTTCTCGGGTATGGCGGGAATATCGGCTTCGCTGACGCTGTCGCCGTAGGAATATTCAAGTGTATCCACGATTTTACCGTCGGCGGTAAAAATAAGCTTGATTACGCCAAATTCTTTCGGAACGTCGGAAAGCGTGAGCATTTCCTTATAGCTTACGGGGAAAGCCTTTTCTCCGTAGCTTATTCCGTCCGCCGCGCCGCTTCCGTTTTCCACAAAGGCGTTGTCGGAAAGCTCACCGGTGCATTGCCCGACTATCGCGCCGGTAAATTCGCCGCTCTCGGTTATTTCGCAAAAGCTTCGGCAGCCGCTTATGTCGGTCCCTTTTCCCGCGATGCCGCCTACGCGGTCGTCGCCGCTGAGTCTGCACATAGCGCTGCTGCTCACTATCTTTGACATGGAGCTGCCCGCGATCCCTCCTACGTAGCCGCCCGCCGTGGAGCTTATGTCTCCGAAGCCTCCGCAGCCGATAACGCAGCCGGTTGACATTTCGCCGACAATTCCCCCCGCCGCGTCCTTTTTCACAGTGACATTTCCGTAGTTTCCGCAGTCGCGCACCACTGTTCGCAGCATATACATAAAGCTTACGGAGCGTTCACCGATAGTTTCGGCGGTGTCGCTTTCGGGATCGAAGGAGTTGTCGACCCCCATCGTTCCCGCGATCCCGCCAGCGTTCAGGTCTCCGCCTATCTCGCCGTAATTGAAGCAGGAGGCTATCTTGCCCTCGGCGTAGCCCACGCTGTCATCTTCCGAAACATCTTCGGTGTATGCCCTTTCGTCAAGGATATTGTCTCGGATCTCTCCGAGCATATCAAAAACAATATCCTTGATCTCGGAGCATTTGCTGTTAATGGCTCTCATATTCTCCGCAAAAGCGCCGCCCATATCCGACGCGGAATTGTTTAAGCCGTCAAGCCCTCTTGTAAGACCCTCAAGCTCGGCGGTAAGCTCTTCGCGGGCCTCGATAAATCGGTCGTCCGCGCCAACAAAGGTTATGACGGTTTTTTCGGCAAAGAGATCGACGATGTTCCCTATTTCGTCCGCCGCGCTGCCCAAGCTGTCGGCGGCGCCGGCCATCATGCCGCTTGCTTCGGAGGCGCTGTATGAAGCCGCCACGGCGTTGGCCGCCGCGTCGTCAAGAAAATCCCACGAGCTCTTTACCTTGTCAAGCGCGCTTTTGACGTGATCTCCCGAAGCAGTCATGCTGTCCGACACGTTTTTAAGGTAATCCAAAACGGAATACAGCTTATCCGTATCAAGCTCGGGAAATTCGGCATTGCCGTCGTCAGCGTCCGAAATGTAATCGGCGTCTTTTTTTATCTGATCGTAAACAGAGGAAATATCGTTATTGAAGCTCTCCAGCGCACTGCTGTTCACAATTTCGGAAACTGCCGAGGACAGCTCGGAAATGTCCCACACCAGATCGGCCACGCTGTCCATTACCTCCGCTGTCGCCTCGGTCAGCTCCGCTAAGCTTCCGTCGTCAAACATATTTTTCAGCATATCAAGATACTCGCCGTATTCGCCGTTAAATATATCGTCCCCGCCGCCCGTGTTTCCGTCAGAGGCGTCTATATTTTCGCTTATTCTTTTTAACGCTTCGCTTAATCTGTCAAGATTATCGGATAATGCCGCAGAATCCTCGGAGATGTAAGTAAGCGCAAGCTTTATCCTTTCGTTGGCCGCTGCGATCTCGGGAGACTCATTGAAGCTGTCCAAAGCGTTCATAGTCGCGGAAACATTATCGCTTACGGAGTTTACGGCAAATTTTACCGTTTTAATATCGTTCTCCAGGGCGTTCAGCGCGGTTTTCATTTGCTCCGGATCGCCGAGACCGTCGGACAGCGCCGAAACTGCGCCGCTTACCGATTCCGACGCGTTTTGCAGCTCGGTGACCGCATTTTCGAGGTCGTCAAGGGAATCGAATAATATTTCCGTTCCCCCGTCCAATTCGTCAATGCTGTTCCCTAAAAGCTCTCCCGCTTCTTTAAGCCTGTCAAAGCCCTCCGCTAAGCTGCCCGCCGAATCCGACACCGAATCCGTTACGGGCGGCAGCATATCCAGTAAGTCGGAAATGCGGGACGACAATTCGTTCACCGAGCTTATATCGGCGTTGATGATCCGTTCCGCCTCCGACATTACGGAATCGCCCCTGCTTCGGATATCGTCAAGGGAGGTATTTACGCTGTTAAAGCTTTCCGAAAGGCTGTTTCCGCCCGCGTCCGCTTCGTCGATCGTTTTGCCGATAAGCTCGTTAAGTTCGCTGAGGCTTTCTTTAAGCCTGTCGGCGCTGCTTTGAGAATAGGAGATCATGAAATGCGGCTCGGCCTGACCGACTATGCCGCCAACGTCCTTTCTGCCGTTTATTGTGCCGTAGTTTTCGCAGCCGCTTATATATCCGTCCTGCCTGCCCGCGATACCGCCGATATTGTAGCCTATGTGAAGGTACCCTACCGCGCCGATGTTTTTGCAGTTTTGGATCGAGCCCGAGGAATAACCCGCTATACCGCCTATATCCGTTACATCGGAAATTCCCTCGGTGGTGTACAGGTCTTCAACGTTAATATCGCTGAGCTCCACGGTTTCGTCGGTAACGTTGATGTTTACCGCGCTTTCGTTTTCACAGGAGCGGATATAGCCGAGGTTTTCTCCCGTGATACCGCCCGCGAAGTGATCCGCCTGTATCCTGCCCGAAACGCCGCAGGAGGATATTGCCGCGCCGCTTTCGTTTACGCCCGCGATACCGCCGCAGCTTTCATTCCCGATCACGATCCCGTTAAAGATGCAGTTAGTAACGTGTCCGCGGTTGACTCCCACAATGCCGCCGCACCGCTCCGCCGTTCCCGACGGCGCAACTCTGCCCTGTACGGTGAGATTTTTTACCGTACCGCTTTGCTCGATATAACGGAACAGTCCCGTTGCGGAGGTGCTGTCCGTAATATTAAGCCCCGAGATCGTATGCATGTTTCCGTCAAATACTCCGCCGAAGCTTGGTACGGGTTTTATATCCGTGCCCGCGAGATTAAGGTCGCTTGTGAGCACAAACGTTTTTCCGATCGAGTAGCTGTCCAAAACACAGCTTTCGGCGAATTTTTCAAATTCCTCCACTGTGCTTATCTCCACGGTGTATTTTTGCTCCGCGGCGGTCTGCGCATAGACGGCGCCCATACCGAGAACAGGCTCTGTTGTGAGCAGCGCCGCGGAAATTACGGCGGCAAATACCTTACATATTCTGCTTGTTTTGCTCATTTGCATTCACCTCCGTTTCGGGGACAGCTTCTGTAAGCTCCGTGTTTTTGCTTTCTATCTTAGCGTCAATATCGCCCACGATTACGCCCTTTACCACCGCGTCGATACGTCCGTTGACGTATCCTCTCACAAGTCCGCTGACCGCGATTCCGCCGCCGCTGACCTGTGTGCGCTCCCGCTTTTTGATAGTAAAGGAGGTCTTTTCGATAATTATGTCGCCCAGCAGAAGTATTTGCGGCAAAACGCCCATTACAAGAATAATGGATATTATCGTGCCGCGGCCGAGACATACGCCTATTGAGGAGATCGTGCCGTCCGTGGAAAGACGTCCGATCAGAACGCCCGCCGCCGCAAGGATAGTTCCCGATGTGATAATGGTGGGGAAGGCTTGGTTAAGAGTTTCGGTGATAGCCTGTTTTATCGGCATTTCCTGCTTAAGCTCCATGTAACGGCTGGAAATTACAATGGCGTAATCTATATTCGCGCCCATCTGTATTGAGTTAACGATAAGATAGCTCAGGAAGAACAGTGGGCTGTCCTCAATGGCGGGGAAAGAAAAGTTTATCCAGATCGATCCTTGGATCACCGCTATCAGAAGAACGGGAAGCCCAGCGCTTTTAAACGTGAACAGCAGGATTATTATTACAAACAGCGCGGACAGGATGCTGATAGTGAGGTTATCGTTGACGAACGAGGAGGAAAGATCGTAATCGCTGGTGGAGTTGCCCACAAGATAAACGTCCTCGGGATAGAATTTTGCGGCCTCCTCGTGGATAGTGTTCAGAAAGTCAAAGGTTTTCTCCCCCTCCTCGGGAAGATTGAGGTAAACAAGTATACGGCTGTAATTGTCCGTTTTAAGCTGGAGCAAAGCGTCGTTCAGCGTTTCGTGAAGCTCGTCGAGAGTGTTTTTCAGATCGCTGTCCAGGTTTACGTAGCCTTTTTCCGCCTCGTCGTAAGCGAACATAAACATATCGATCAGCGGAACGCCGTACTGTGAAAGTCCGTTTACTACCTCGCCGTAATTTTCGTCGTTGATGGCATACGCCGCGTAAAGCACCTGCGCCGCCTCGTAATCAAGGTCGACCAACTCGGAAAACTGTCTCGGGGTAAGCTTATCCGTCAGCACATAGCCGTCCATTGCCTCAATGTTTGACAGTCCCATGCAGGATTCCACCTCGGGATAGCTTTCAAGCCGCTTTATGAGCTTGCTCTCGTTTTCGTAGCTCCCCGCCGGTACCACCAAAGCGGCAAGGTTAGTGGAGCCGAAGCTGTCCTTGATCTTATGCACCGCGATCTGCGATTCGCTTTGACGCGGAGTCTCGAGGTCGGAAGTGCCGTATCGGTATGGGCATTTGTTTGCGAATATTGCCGCAAATACCGCTGCCGTCACAAATATGGGAGGTATAACGTATTTTGTTCCAAAGGCAAATTTGCCTACAGCCGAAATTTTGGGAACAAAATTCTTATGCACGCTTTTGTCTATAAGCTTGTTGAATACCATGATAAGCCCGGGCATAAGAGTGAATACCGACAGCAGGCTCAGCATGATCGCTTTGATAAGCACCACCGCAAGGTCGGAGCCGATCTTGAACTGCATAAAAGCAAGTGCGATAAGTCCCGAGATGGTGGTCAAGGAGCTGGAGGAGATCTCGGGAATAGCCTTGCTGAGCGCCGCGATGCAGGCCTCTCTCGCGTCCAGATGCTCATGCTCCTCGGTATAGCGGTGTATTAAAATTATCGCGTAGTCGATCGCCAAGGCAAGCTGTAAAACGATCGTTACCGAATCGGAAATAAAGGAAATTGTGCCGAGCATGAAGTTCGTACCCATGTTGAGCACCGCCGCCGCGCCGAAGGTCATTATCAGCACTGGTATCTCAGCGTAGGCTTTGGAGGTAAAGAACAGCACCACAAGAATAATTCCCGCCGCGATAAGCGTTACCACGCCCATTTCCTCCGCAAGCTGCGCGGAGACGTCGCTTCCGACCTCGCTTGAAATGTAAACGTCATAGCCATCAAGCGCGGTTTTGATCTTATCCATGGCGTTTTTGCTGATCTCGTCGTCCGTTTCGCCCTCAAAGGTCACGGAAAACATCGCCGAGGCGTTTTTAAAATGCTCCTCGGAGTCGTCCAGCTCAATTCCGCTTACTCCGTTAATGTTTTCCAAACGGCTTTTAAGCTCCTCCGCCGTTTGATAGGTGATATTTGACACCATGACCGAGGCCGTGCCGTAGGTAATAAACTCCTCGTCCATAAGAGTAAGCCCCTGCCTTGTTTCTGTGGTTTCGGGCAGATATTTGGTTATATCGTTTTCAACGCTTACCCAGTTTTTTGAAAACACGCTGAAGATCAGCGCAAAAATAAACAGCAGGAAAAAAAGATTCCTTTTGTCTACAATAAACGCGGCGATTTTATACATCGGCGTTTCGGTTTCTTCGCTGTCAATGGAAACAACTTTTTTAGACAAAGGAATACCCCCCCTTTCTTTTCTTTTTTATTATAGAATATCATACATTCCGAGATGATTTTTTTCAAGGTTAAATTCAAATAAAAAATTTTCGACTCGAGTCGAAAATTTTGTGTTTTTTGCTTATCCCAAATATGTGAACCTTTGTCCGGAGGTTTGCCCGACAAAAAACAAAAACATAAAAAGCAAAATTTATTTTAAAATTTGTAAAATATACTTGACATTTAGTTAAAAGTATGTTACAATACACTCAGACAAAAGAGAAGCTGAAAATAAATACACTGCATGCAGGCAAAAAGTTCTTTTCGGAAAGGACAACAGAAAGAATGGCGAAAAATCTGAAAATGAAATCGGCAAGAGCGGCACTGGATCTGTCGCAGGACGAGCTTGCCAAAAAAGTAAACGTCACCCGACAAACCATAAGCGCGGTGGAAAACGGTGACTACAACCCCACGATAAATCTCTGCATAGCGATTTGCAAGGCACTTGACAAAACCCTTGACGAATTGTTCTGGCAGGAATAGGAAAAGAGGAAATTACAATGAGCTTAAAATCATTTGATAAATTCTGTGAAACCTTAATAACCGCCGAACCCGGCTCTAAAAAGATAATTCTTGATGAACGGCAAAGACAGGTGAGCTCGAAGCTTACAACGGAAGCATTTCTTATATACATCATCGCGTCTACCGCAAATACCGTTGTTATGGATAAGCTCTATCAGTGGTGCGACAGCTTTTTCGCGCCCATGGTGTTTTTGATGGCAGCATGCTATATTTATTGGATGCTGCGCAGTTATTTCAGCGGCACGCTGTTCGGTATAAACGGCTCTTCTCCCGCAAAGTGGACGGCAGGTATATTTATGGTGGAGGCGCTTATGTATTGTATGTTGTTTTTCAGCGGTCTTGACGAAGAGTTCGGAGCGTTTCACGACGGTATGATGTCGTCACGTCTTGTTGTCGTAACAGCCTTTGTACTGTTTTTTATCGGTGCGGCGGCAACATTTGTTCTTGCAAAGAAAGCCGAAAAAGCGGAGCTGACCGATGAGGAAAAGAAAGGTTGATATATCCCGATTATGAAAGGCGGATAATAAAAATGAGCTTAAAATCCTTTGATAAATTCTGCGAAAAAATGATAAACGGTGAGCCTGTCGAAACAAAAGATATTTTTGACGAGAGGCAAAGCGTTTTACGCACTCGGATTACCATGCAGGCGATGAAGCTTTTTATTGTCCTGACCTGCCTGAATATTATAATAACGGAGTGCGGCCCGAAGTGGTGCGAAAGCATGATTGCCCCTACCATACTGTTTTATGAAATTTCATACATGTTCTGGCTTATAAAAAACGCGTGCAAGGGTTCACTGTTCGGTATTAAGGGAACAATGCCCCTTAAATATCAAGCCTCATTTATGCTTGGCTACGGGATATTTTTTCCTTTTTATATGTTTGACAAAAAGCAGGATTTTTTTGAAAACTTTTTTGTAAGCAACGGAATGGTATCGGAAAATGTGATTCTTACATTGTGGTTTGCACTGTTAGTGGTTATGGGGATTATAATATTTATTTTTGCGCGCAAATACAAAAAAGAAAAAACCGAAGAGCAATAAACCGTAATCCCGCATTTTTTTAAAATCCTTTAATATAATTTATCAGGGACAAGTTATAGAAAGGAGCAAAGAAAATGCCGGAATTTACAGATAACATTAACAACTTAAACAGCGGCTTAAATTCGGCAAACGATCATTTGTACACATCGGACGCCGAAACGCCGAATGAATCTCGGGAAAGCGGTCTTACCCCCGTACCACAGATAAAGGAAATAAAATTTTTCACCGACCCCAAAGCGGTAAAAAAGAAGACGGAGGGCAGCATAATAGCCTTTCAGCTTATCTTTACCGCTTTGTTCTGCTTGGTCTGCAAGGCAGCCCAGCTTTTCGCCCCCGAGCTATATTTAAACATAAGCACGTATCTGGAGCGGCTTTTCAGTTGGTAAGCTTTAAGGTGCGCGGGATAAGGGTAAGTCTTGATTTTTCCTTTTTCGCGGTGGTAGGGGTGTTTCTTGCCTTTGACAAAAGCGGCTACGGCTTATGCTGCCTTTGCGCCTGCTTTTGCCATGAGCTGGGACATCTTTTGGTAATGATTTTTGAAAGAAAGCCTCCGAAGGAAATGATCTTCAGCGGCGGCGGGATATGCATAAAACAGCGGTATGACGCTTCCGCTTTGGTTTTGGGAGCGGGGTGCGCCGTTAATTTCTGCCTGTTTGCGCTGTTCTGCTTTGTCTTCCCGAAGGACAGCATTTACAAGCTGCTGTTCGGTGGGGCAAATCTTATTATAGGTATTTTTAATTTACTTCCAATGGGTGAGCTTGACGGGAAAAGGCTTCTTGAAAAGGCGTGCTGTAAGCTTTTGCCGTACTTTGCAGCCGAAAGGCTGCTTAATGTGACCGAGGTCTTGTTTATCTTGCTGACAGCTGCCGCCGCTATGCTGCTTTTGTTTACCGGAGCGGTGAATTTAACGGCGGTTTCCGTTACGGTGTATCTTTTTTTGATTGACCTTTTGCTTAAAACGAGGTAGCTGCTTACGGCTATTGTAAAAAATCAACCAAAAAGGGATTAAAAACACCGCCGAAATAATAAATTTGATAAATTATAGAAAATTGCTTGCATTTTCCCTTTGAAAGTGATATAATATTAAAGCATTTGATACCGTTGCGGCATATTCAAATATCTGCAACGTGAGTAATGCCCGAACGGAAAAACCGTTCGACATAACTATTGACAATCCGCTGCATAGCACTTTCACGCTTAAAGCGTGAAAGTGCGCCCAAACGCTTTGCGGACGCTGTCCGCAATTTTTGCTGCGCAAAAACCGCTTATTGGGCACGTGCTGCCTCTTATCGGGCGTGTGCTTAAATGGCTTTGCGGGCGATTTGACTTGCCTATGAAATGCAATTTGGCAAGCGTACTTTTAAATAATGCAAGATTGTCTGAAGAAAACGGAGGAACACAAAAATGGACGCACTGAAGCTTATCGCACAGGACAGTATCAAGCAGGACGCACCCAAGTTTGAGGTAGGCGACACCGTAAAGGTACATGTAAGAATCACTGAAGGAAACAAAACCCGTATTCAGGTTTACGAAGGCACCGTTATTGCCAAGAAGCACGGCGGCGTTTCCGAGACCTTCACCGTTCGCAGAGTATCACACGGCTGCGGCGTTGAAAGAGTTTTCCCTCTTCACGCTCCCTCGGTAGAAAAGGTAGAGGTAGTAAGAATGAGCAAGGTTCGCAGAGCAAAGCTCTACTATCTGCGTGACAGAGTAGGTAAAGCCGCTAAGGTTAAGAGCAAGTTCAATTAAGACTTGTTTCGATTCACAATGCTAACTTAGGAGTTTCAAGGCTGCATTGCATATCTTACGCTGGCAGGTGCGGCAGCATAGCTTCACTTTGCCCGGTCAAGATACGCGGTGCGGTCTTTCCTATATTACGGGAACCTCTAAAAACCCCCTGTGAGCAAAAACAAACAGGGCGCACCGTCTACTGCGTCAATCCTCCTCGACAGGCGCCAGCCTGCCTTCGTCGGATTTCCTTGTATCCGGCGCACCCTGTTCGTTTTTGCTGTTCACAAGGTTTTTTAGAGGATCCCTTACGGAGGTTTTTATATATGTGGGACGAAGAAAAAGACAAAAGCGAAACAATGGAAGCCATTGACCCCTCAAAGTACATGTCCGATCAAAGCGGATATTTTAAGCACCGCGAGGAAGAAGACAACGTCACGATGGACGCTATCGACCCTGAGGAGTACAAAAAAGCTCTCGAAAGCACGGACAAAAAGAAATTCGAGGAGGAGATAAGCCCCATTGAGGTAAAAAGCACAAGACACCTTGAATTGCAGCAGCGGCAGGAAGAAACAAAGGAAAACGCACACACCGCGGCAAACGAGGTGTTTGACTGGCTGGAAAGCATTTTAACGGCGGTTATCACTATCGTGCTTATCTTCACGTTTATAATTCGCATAAACACCGTTGACGGTGATTCCATGAACCCCACCCTGACGGCGGGACAAAAGCTTGTTGTCTCCGACCTCTTTTATACTCCCGATTATAACGATATAGTTATTGTTCAGGCGGCAAAGCTTGACGGAGGAAAGCCGATAGTAAAGCGAATTATCGGACTTCCGGGCGATACGATAAAAATCGATTTTGAAAGCGGAACGGTTTACCGCAACGGTACGGCGCTGACTCTGGAAACAAGGAGCGGGATAATTTACGAGGACGGACACGCGATAAACACCGTTACCACTCTGAGACAGGATATGTTAAGCAACGTTGATTACACCGTACCCGAGGGAAGCTACTTTGTAATGGGCGACAACCGGAACAATTCAAAGGACAGCCGCCTTTTGAGCGTGATAGGCTTTATAGACAAAAACTATATTGCGGGACGC
>JAAVIG010000033.1 GCA_014796735.1 Oscillospiraceae bacterium | reverse complement strand
GCCGCTTTCAAATGCGCTTAAGAAGATTTGGTGAGGTACTTATGAAATAAAAACGCCATGCAAAAGGACATTTTGTCCGAAGCATGGCGTTTTTCTTTTTTCAAAAATAATTCTCTCCCATAAAATGTATAATTGTCCCTTAACTGCCAACAATACCCACATAAGCCTTAAGCTTACTCCGCGAAATCCTTGCGGAACAGGCTTGGACAATCATCAACAGCAATAAAAGAAAGGACCTTATACAATGAAAAAACAAGGATTTGCTAAGATTAGAGCCGCTATGAAGGGGAAGGGCTTTATTGTAGCGCTGGCGCTCAGCGTGGCGGCGGTGGGGTTTTCTACCTATTATGCTTACAACAGCGTTATGAACGGTTTCGGAGGTGAGGACAGCGATGAGCTTTTTATGGAGGTTGACAAAAACCAGCCCGGTATCCCCTTGGTCACAACACCGGCGCCCGCTTCAACTCCCGCGGCAACATCGGCCGCGACAACACCCGACGCACCCGCTGATACAAGCACTGAACCGCAAACCCAGCCTGCAAACAATTTCTTTGCCGCGTCTTCACCAAAAGCGCTGCCGATCGACGGAGAGATCATCAACGAGTACAGCGACGGTGAGCTTGTCAAATCGCAGACCCTGAACCTGTGGCAGACCCATGACGGCGTGGATATTGCCGCCGAAATAGGAACAGAGGTAAAAGCCTGCGGCGAGGGAACGATACTGAACATCTGGGAGGACGCTCTTTGGGGGATCTGCGTTTCGATCGATCACGGTGACGGCAATATAAGCAGCGTTTACGGTCTTGACGTCAATGTGCCCGTATCTATCGGTCAGGAGGTTGCCTGCGGAGATATAATAGGAACAGCGGGAAATACCGCCGAGTGCGAGTGCAGCTTAGCACCTCATATCCACTTTGAGGTGAAAAAGGACGGAAGCTTTATAAGCCCGTTGGCGTTTGTTGAGGGGTAATTTTAACAAGGGCTCTTAATCCGAAAAAAACCGCGAAAAAAGTTTTAATGCCTTTGTTTTTATCGCGTAAAACTGCGCAATTACCGAATTCGACTACTTTTTTATACAAAGCCTGTTACTATTATGAGTAGCAGGTTTTTTTATGCCCGATTATATTACACGCCGAGAAAGGAATGTTAAAAATGACTGTTGAAATTACGGTAGGAGAAGAATTTTTGACCGCCGCGCTGTCGGGGGAGCTTGACCACCACACCGCCGCCAAGGCAAGAGAGCTTATAGACGCGAGACTGGAGCGGCACACGCCGAAGCTTTGCATAATGGACTTTTCGCGTGTTTCTTTTATGGACAGCAGCGGTATAGGTCTTATTTTAGGACGGCAAAGAGCCGCGGAGCTTTACGGCGGAAAGGTGATGATAAAAAATCCCTCCCGATACGCGGAAAAAATAATAAGGCTTGCAGGCTTGGGAGGTATGATACTGCCCGAAAAAGTCAAGATGCAGTAAAAGGAAAGGTGGATTGTAAAAAATGAAAACAGTAAACAAAATGAAAATGATCATTCCCGCCATGTCGAAAAACGAGGCGTTAGCGAGAAGCTGTATAGCAGCGTTCGCCGCGCAGGCAGACCCTACGGTGGAGGAGCTTTCGGATATACGCTCGGCAGTGTGCGAGGCGGTAACAAACGCTATCGTTCACGGCTACCGAGATATGGCGGGGGATATAACTCTGACCCTTAAGCTGACCGACGACGGCTGTCTTTACATAAAAATAGCGGACAAGGGCTGCGGCATAGAGGACGTGGAAAAGGCAATGGAGCCGCTTTATACCACCGCTCCCGAAGAAGAACGGGCTGGGCTGGGCTTTGCGGTAATGGAAGCCTTTACCGATTCTCTTAAGGTAACGAGCAAGGTGGGAAAAGGCACTTGTGTGACTATGAAAAAAAGGTTGATCGGAAAATATGAATAAAACCGACAATAAATTCATACAGGACAATCTGGGGCTTGTGCACTCTCTGGCCGCCCGTTTCAAGGGCAGGGGGATAGAATACGAGGAGCTGTTTGCGGCGGGCTGCGAGGGGCTTGTCAAGGCGGGTCTCGGCTTTGACGAAGGCAGGGGGCTTAAATTTTCCACCTACGCCGTGCCAGTTATACTTGGGGAGATAAGAAGACTGTTTCGCGACGGAGGAACGGTGAAGGTGAGCCGCGGCTTAAAGGAATTGTCCCTTAAGGCGGCAAGGGTTCAGGAGGAGTTAAGAAAAAACGGGAACGAGCCGAGGCTGTCAGATATTGCAAAGGCTTTGGGGGTAAGCGTGGAGCAGGCGGGGGAAGCGGTCGCCGCAGCGCTGCCGCCCGTGTCCCTGACGGTAAGCGACGAGGAGGGGGAGCAGGAGCTTGACGTGCCCGTACCGCCCGAGCAGGCTAAGCTTACGGAGCGTATCGCTTTGAATCAGTGCCTTGCGCTGCTTGACGAGGAGGAAAGGCGGCTTATTGTTATCAGGTATATCAAAAATAAAACTCAGACGGAAACGGGGGAGATAATGGGGCTTTCACAGGTGCAGGTGTCGAGAAAGGAGAAGAAAGCACTTAAAAGGTTGAGGGAGCTTCTGGAAAATTGACTTTATTCTGTAATCAGCTCTCTGACCTCAACCTTTTTGATTTTTCCGCTTGAAAGATACGCAAATACGAAAAAGCAGATCATCAGCAGTACGGAAGGCACCGTTACGGAAACAAGGTCAAGGGCAGTGGGAATCTGCGAAAGCCCTATCATGGACAGTCCCAAACCTATAACATTTGAAGAAAACAGCACACTTGCGATTACACCCAAAGCCGTTCCTATGACGGCTACCGTTAAAAAGCGTATTCCGAAGCTCAATCTCAGCCTGTTTACCGTAAATCCCTCCGCCTTATAGATGCCTATATCCGTTCGTTCCTGCAAAAACGCTTTGGTGCAGATCATTCTTACCGCCACCAGCGCGAATATCACCGAGAAAATATAAATGGCGGCTCTCATAAGCTCCATCATTTCCGACACCTCAGCGCCTATAAAGCTGTTTATGTCGAATGTTTCAACGCCCACTTCGTCAGTATCGCGGTATTTTTCCTTTATTATATCCTTAAGCTCTTCCGCGGTCAAGGAATCGGGGTCGGAGTCGTCCAGCAAAAATCCTATGTTGGCAACTGCATATTTCGGGTGTATTTTTTTTATGGCTTCTTCGGACATTGCGAAGCACATTCCGCTGTCGTTGACGGTCTGAAATATACCCGATATAATGTAGGTATCCTCGTTTTCCTTGTAGGCAATGGTTACCTCGTCGCCAACGCCTATTTCGAGGGTGTCCGCTATCATTTGGGTGATAACCGCTTCGTTGTCGTAAATCGGAGCTCTGCCTTTAAAAATGGGGGACAGCTTTTCGGGCTCCTTCACGATATGGGCAAAAAGATTTTCGCCGTTCATTGAAAGGTAAAGATTGTCCGTGCGGTATACTTCCTTGACCTCCGTTAACGAGGTTACCAAGTCGTTCACTTCGTCCATGTATTTTTCGGATTTATCCCGCTGAATGTAAACCGTAATATCCGTAAATTCAACTCCCATTGCTTCAAGCGCGGTTTTTGAGCTCATAAGATTTATTACCAGATTTACCGACAGCATAAAGAAGATCAGTATCGCGGAGATCAGGACAGCGCTTATATACCTTCTTTTCGCGGAGGTGAACTGTCTTATCGCAAGACTTGCGGACAACAGTCTTTTGCTTATGGGCAGTTTTATTCTGCTGTCGAAGTAAATGTCCTCTTTTCCGCCGCCTATGGCCTTGACGGGAGAAATTTTACCCAATGGAAGAGTTTTTATAAAAACTAAGACGGCGCTTACCAGTAAAATTATTCCGATAAACGCAAGACTTTTTCCGACAGACAGTCCTCTGCCGGGCATTGTTCCCGTTATAAGCTGAAAGCTTTCGGTGAGCATGCTTTCGATAGGCAAGGATAAAACTGTGCCTATAATTATCCCCAAGAGCTCCGCCGAAAGATACTGCATAAAAAACAGCTCTGTAAGCTTCTCTCTTGAAAAGCCCTGAGATTTTAAAATACCGAAGGTGACGTAATCCGACTCTATTTCGGTGGAAACGCTGTGACTTACAAGTATCAGCACTATAACAAACAAAAATATCACAAATACCGTAAACAGCTTTATCAGAATATCGGGCAGGAGGGTGCTGAACCTTTCGGTTTGTTCCCTCGTAAGCGCGCCGAGGGCTATGTCGGCAGCTTTTGTTTCGAGGTTTAATTTCCTCAGAAACTTCCCCGGAGTTAAACCGCAGTCATCGGCTTTATAAACAGATACCGCAGTATAATCAAAGATGTAGGGGTCTTCCATTGGCTTCCAGCGATTATACAGCTCGTCAAAATCTTCATCGCTTATAAAAACCTGTTTCCAGCCTATGGTTTGTGCGCCGCAGGAGGGTTCCTGAACAAAGCCCTTTATTACAAAGTCGGCGGTTCCTTCGATAGTTGTGTATGTGATTGTGTCGCCGATATTGCAGGATAACTTGCTTTTTAAGCCTAAAGGTGCGTATATTTCGCCCTTTTCAAGCTTCGGTATATCCGATGCGAAGCTTTTCAGGTCGCTGTTGTACAGGTATATGCCGCTGCGCATTTTCTGCAAAAAGCTGCTGTTGCCGTCGTGTATTTTTCCGCAGCTGCTTCCGTAAACCGCTAAGGCGTTGTGATAGCTTACTTTTTTGACTAAGGAGCTGTTTTCGATTTTTTCCTTCAGTTCGTCTGTCAGCTGCTCCGATACTATGATTATAACCGCGTCACCGCTTTCCGCTGTTTCGTACGCCTTTTCAAGTCCTATGCGGTAGTTGTCCGTTGTGCTTAAAATTGCGGTCATGAAGGAGGTAACTATTATCATAAGCAAAGCCACCGAAATAAAGGTGCTTTTTTTCTTTTTTAAATTGGCTTTAAGCAAGGTCAATATTTCCATTATGCCGCCCCCTTTACCATTCCAAAGAGGAAAGCCAAGCGTTTACCTGCATTTCGCGGCTTTTTTCTTCGTCCTTCCGATAAGGCGGCAGATCAAGCTCTCCCGTTATCTTGCCGTCCTCTAAGTACAGAAGCCTTGTAGCCCTTAACGCCGCTTTCATGTCGTGAGTTACCATTAACACGCTTTGTCCCTCCGAATTTAACTCGGTAAGCAGGTTAAGCACCTCGGTGGTGTTTTTTCTGTTTAAGGCTCCCGTGGGTTCGTCCGCAAACAGCAGCTTCGGATCGTTTATTACCGCTCTTGCTATTGCGCATCTTTGCTGTTCGCCGCCGGAGACCTGTGAGGGCAAGTGGGTCTTGATATGGGATATGTTCATTTGGGTAAACAGCTTTTCCGCGTGCTCCTTTACCTCGGCGGCGGTTTTGTTTTTGTTGAGGTAGCCGCTTACAAGTACGTTTTCAAGCAGGCTCAAATTGCTTACCAAGTGCATTTGCTGGAAAATAAAGCCGAAATCGGTGTGGCGGAGGACGGACAGCTCCTTTTCCTTTGCGGTGACTAAATCTTTTTCATTGTAGAATACCTGCCCCGCCGTCGCTCTGTCCATGCCGCTCAGGGCGTACAGCAGGGTGGATTTTCCCGAGCCGCTGGCTCCCATTATTACGGTAAAATCGCCTTTGTAAAGGTCAAGGTCGATGTTGGATAAAATGTGAAGCTGGCCGCCGTTGTGGGCAAAGCTTTTGCAGAGGGCTTTTGCGGATAGAATAGTTTTTTTCATTTGGGGATCCTTTCTTTGCGGTTTTTGGGTGTTTATGTTATTTTAACCGAAAAGATATTAAGAAGTCTTTAAGAGATGGTGGATGTGGTGGATTTCCTCAGGCGGCGGAATGCCTTTTTAAAAGTGCGTTTTAGGCGGTGGGTGCTTTTCGGAGCATGTGCCGATTGTTTTGGTCTTAAAACTGCGTTTTATGTAATGCTTTATTTTTAGCTAAAACTGCCGATTTACCGTTCTTGTAGAGCTACGCTTTATGTAATGTTTTCTTTTTTCTCGGAAGCGAGTGCAGCGCGCCTCCCGCGGGGCTTAAGGTGACACCAAAGGGGGGTGGGCGGGGGACAGACAAACCCATCAAAGCGGGGATTTTCCCCCGCCCTCCCCCCTTAGGTTTCACCTTAAGAATCCTTTCCTTAT
>JAAVIG010000032.1 GCA_014796735.1 Oscillospiraceae bacterium | reverse complement strand
ATTCGGGCTGGTAACTGCCGGAATAATCATGATTTTTGATTTTGTACTGATTATTACAAAAAAAGCTAAGGTCAAGGGATTGTTGGAATTTATACTTCCGGCTGCATACGGTGTTTGGTGGCTGATCAAAAACCTCACTGCTTACCTTCAAACATACAGTGGCGGTAGTATGAAATACGGTCAGAGCATAACAGTAAAAAAAGTACTGGAATTTATTCTTACTTTATGTGGAGGTAACAATTGGCAATTTATTCTGTTCATTTTAGGATTGGTATTTATTGTATGTTGTTTATTTTCAAAAGTAAAACAGTCCAAATTTGATTTTAAACATGATTATATATTACTCGTCTTTATCGCTACGCCTGCACTTTTATTTTTAATCAATATTATTGTATCCAAGGGTTCGACTTCAGTATTTGTAAACAGATACTTTATTTCAATAATAGTATTTTTTATATTGATTATTGGAATAGCGATCAATATGATAATTGATATTTTGCCTATTTACGTAGGAGAAGAGAAAGAAACAAGCAATGGTTCACATTTAGTATTTAAGTATGAAGAGGTCGTTTCTCTGACTCTTACTTTTGCTTTTGCCATATCTTCATGTGTTATAGCATGGCAGAATCAGCAAGCCGATACTCGTGACAATTATAAAGATACTGCCGAGAATTTGATGTCACAAAACGATATATATTGTGATTCTACAATTTGTATCGTATATGGAACTAATGATGTCGACAACGGTTTTGAATATTATTTAACAAAAAACGGCAAGAGAGATTCAATAAATCATCATGTTTATGGTTTTGATTATACTGAATATGATACTATTTATGTAGTTTATCATCATTACAAAAACGTTGGCGAATCGGAATATATAAATGCGGGATATGAAAAGGTCAGTGAAAACACCTCTTTAAAGATAGTAAAATTTGTGAAGACGTCTTAGTGGATATCAACAAGACAGTCAATGTAAAAAATAGCTTTAGTTATGAAAATGCACAAAAAGTAAAGTACTGATGAAAGCGTAAAAAAATGAGAAAAAAAATAATTTTAAAAGCCAAACAATACCGCTTCCTTTTCGAGGAACTGGTAAAACGCGATTTCACACAAAAATACAAGCGCACTGTTCTAGGAATGCTGTGGAGTGTGCTGGGGCCACTTATGACATTAGGCGTAATGGCACTGGTATTCACGCAGTTTTTCGGCAGAACAATGGATCATTATATCATCTATATGTTCTGCGGAAATCTACTGTTCAGCTTCTTCAAGGAATCAACCGGCTCAAGTATGACCGCACTGTACAATAACGCGGGGATTTTCTCCAAAGTGAACGTTCCGAAATATATGTTTGTGTTGTCAAAAAACGTTTCGTCGCTTATAAACTTCGGAATAAATATTATAGTGCTGTTCATTTTCTGCATAATTGACGGAGTTACCTTTACGTGGAAATTCATATTGCTTTTATACCCAATCGGCTGCCTTGTTGTATTCAATCTTGGCATGGGGTTTATATTGTCGGCACTGTATCTGATGTTCCGTGATATGAAATATCTGTACGATATTTTCACAATGCTGCTGATGTATGTGTCCGCAATATTTTATTCCATCGACGCATACACACAGCAAAAACAGTATCTGTTCTACCTCAATCCTATTTACGTTTATATAAGATATTTTCGTAAGATTATTCTTGAGGCAACAATACCGCAGCCGTCGTTCCATTTGCTGGCGGCAGCATACGCAATTGTGGTGTTGATCATTGGATTAGTTATCTATAAAAAGAAGAATTATAAATTTTTATATTACATCTGATCGGGGAAGAGTATGAGCAATTATGTAATAGAAGTAAAAAATGTTTCGGTAAAATACCTTGTGGGAGATCTGCGTAATATAGGTCTGAAAGAGTTTTTCATGAAAAAGCTCACAGGCAATTATCAGGTGCAGTCATTCATGGCGGTGAACGGCGTTTCCTTTGTTATGAAGCAGGGAGATATGCTGGGGATAATCGGCAAGAACGGCGCGGGAAAATCCACATTGCTTAAAGTCATTACGCAAATCATGAAGCCATCGACGGGTACGGTAAAGGTTAACGGAAAGGTCGCGGCACTGCTTGAGCTGGGAAGCGGCTTTGACGGTGACCTGAACCTTAAGGAAAACGCGTATCTCCGCGGAGCAATGCTTGGATATACACGTGAGTTTATGGATAAAAAATATCCCGAAATACTTGAATTTTCGGGATTAAAGGAGTTTGAACAGCGTCCCTTTAAGCAGTTATCCAGCGGTATGAAATCAAGGATCGCGTTTTCCATTGCGAGTATGGTTGAGCCTGAGATACTTATTCTTGACGAGGTGCTTTCCGTTGGCGACGGAGCGTTCCGCGAAAAGAGCGAGGAAAAAATGAAGGAAATAATTCGTAACGGTAAAGCAACTATTCTTGTTTCCCATTCGATTGCTCAAGTGCGCAGAATGTGCAATAAGGTGCTTTGGCTTGACCACGGAAAACAGATAGCCTTTGATGAAACCGGATTGATTTGTGATAAATACGAAGAGTTCCTGAAAACCGGAGTCATTCCGGAAATAAAGTAAAAAAATGAGTACAGCTGTAAGCAAAAAGAACAAGATAATAATATTCATGTGCTGTCATAAACAGTACGAAACAGTGCCTCCTCTGTGCGAACCGATACAATGCGGAGCGGCACTGAATCCGCCAATAGACGGAATATGCCGTGATAATGCCGGTGATAATATTTCCCACAAAAACCGTGAATACTGTGAACTTACAGCTCATTATTACGCATGGAAAAATATTGATGCGGATTATTACGGCTTCTGCCACTATCGCCGCTTTTTTGCGGCTGATGGCTGCACGGGACGTCCTTATATCACAAAAGGAGAGTTATCCGAAAAAAAACGAAAGCTTCTTCTCAGAGATGAGGATTACTGGCGCGAACTTGTTTCCGCATATGAAATAATTGCTCCGAATAGTGAGGATATGGGCATTTCCGCGGGCAAGCATTATTGTACCTCAAAATATCATTATGCCGAAGATTTACATCTGTTTCTTGAGATATTAGCTGAAAAAGTGCCGCGGCTGACCGATACCGCAAAAAAATATCTATCACAAAACAGGCAGTTTTTCTGCAATATGTTTATTATGGATAAGGCGCATTTTCTTGAATACTGCGAAATTCTTTTTGATGCTCTGAAAGAGTTTGACTGCCGTAAAAAAAAGCACGGAAATTTTCAATCCGACAGAACTGACGGGTATCTCGGGGAAATTTTTACCGGAATATATATCACATATTGCAGGGAAAACGGCGCAAAAATAAAGGAACTTCCGCGGCTTGATGCCGGCAGCTCGGTTAAAAAAAGAATCAGCTATACGCTGTTTCCGCCCGAAAGCAAAAGGCGATTTACCGCAAAGAGAATTGTTAAAGCTCTCGGAGGAAAACAAAATGTATGATTACCTTATTGTCGGCGCGGGTTTGTTTGGGACTGTTTTTGCGTATGAAATGAATACAAAAGGCAGGAAATGCCTGGTAATAGACAAACGTGCTCATATCGGCGGAAACTGCTATACAGAGCGGGTTGAAGGAATAAATGTTCATAAATACGGCGCTCACATCTTTCACACCTCCGACAGAGAAATATGGAGATATGTAAATCAATTTGCCGAATTCAACAGCTATATCAACTCCCCCGTTGCGGTGTATAAAGACGAGTTGTACAACCTTCCCTTCAACATGAATACCTTTTCCAAAATGTGGGGCATAAAAACCCCGGAGGAGGCAAAGAGAATTATAAAAAAACAGATAGCCGAGCTGAATATTTCCGAACCAAAAAATCTTGAGGAACAGGCATTGTCGCTTGTAGGAACCGATGTTTACGAAAAGCTGATCAAGGGCTATACCGAAAAGCAGTGGGGACGGAAATGCAGTGAGCTTCCCGCCTTTATAATAAACCGTCTGCCTCTGAGGTTTACTTTTGATAACAACTATTTTAACGATAAGTATCAAGGTGTCCCGAACGGCGGATATACGCAGATTTTTGAGAAGCTGCTTAATGGGATTGAAATAAAACTGAACACGGATTACAGCGATATTCGCGATGAAAAAATTGCGAAAAAAACTCTTTATACGGGCTGCATCGATGAGTTCTTTGATTATAAATTCGGCGCGTTGGAGTACCGTTCGGTAAGATTTGAAAATGAAATACTTGACGAGGAAAATTATCAGGGTAACGCGGTAATAAATTACACCTCCGCGGATGTTCCTTACACCAGAATAATCGAGCATAAGCATTTCGAGTTCGGAGTTCAGCCAAAGACCGTTATAAGCCGCGAATATTCCGCGGAATGGAAGCTCGGCTCCGAACCGTACTATCCCATTAACGATGAAAAAAACAGTATGCTTTTTGAGCGATACAAGGCACTTGCGCAGACACGTCCCGATGTTATTTTCGGCGGAAGGCTGGGGCAGTACAGATATTATGATATGGATAAGGTTATCCGCGCGGCACTGGCTACGGTTAATTCCGAGGGATAGCTGTACTGTGAAGCGAGGTGAGAAGTATGAAATTGCAGGAAATAATTTTTTCGCAGAATAATATTGATGAAACAATGTTTTATCGTGGCAAGACGTTGTTGAAAAGCGGGGAAAAATTATCCTTTGACACATATTTCAACAGCTTTTCTTATACAAAATACCGTGATTATACACGAGTAAGCTCCATAACCTTTTCGTGCAAATTCAATGGAAAAGCGGAGATTGCGATGTGCGTTTTTGACGGTGAAGAAAAAATAATCTGCGAAACGCAGGCGGAAAGTTCCGCCGAATTATCGGTTGACTTTTCCGCACTTCCTCCAAACGGATTTCTCTATCCGAAAATAACCGCAATAACCGGCTTTGAGTTTATCGCGGGGGATTATTGCGCGGAATGTGAGCCGGACGGGATAAACGTATGTACTTCGATCTGTACATATAGGCGGGAGCAGTATGTGCTGAAAAACATTGAATTGCTTCGTAATTATAAATTCAGCTTTATCAACGGAGCTTTTGTTGTGGACAACGGAAAAACTCTTGATACTACGCTCTCCGACGAATTTATCAAAATTCTTCCCAATAAAAATTACGGAGGAAGCGGCGGATTTACAAGAGGGCTTATTGAAGCGCGTGACGGCGGATTTTCCCACATTATACTTATGGACGATGACGTGGAGTTTTTCCCTCAGACACTGGAGCAGATAACGGTTTTTATATCCTTGCTTACAAATAAATTTTCAAAAAGCTGGTTCGGCACGGGAATGTTTCCGCTGGATAAACCTTGGGAGCAATTTGAGCTTGGCGCGCAGTGGAACGGAGAACTGACGAGCCACAAGCACAAAATTGATTTGCGCGAACAAAAAAATCTGCTTGATAATCTGGACAATCCAAATTTGGATTACAGCGCATGGTGGACGCTGTGTATGCCGATTTCCGTTACAGAAAACGGACTGCCGTTTCCCTTTTTTATCAAAGGTGATGATATTGAATACGGTCTCAGAAAAAATTTGGGAACCGAAATTATAACAATGAACGCGATAGGCGTTCGCCACGAGGCATTTGACAGAAAAACAAGCTTTGTTCTGTATTATTATAACGTCCGTAATGAGCTTGTAATAAATGCGGTACATAAAAAATACGGCACGTTTAAAGCACTGAAGCGCTTCTGGTTTGAAATTCTGAAGCAGATGATTTTATACCGTTATGACAACTGCAAAATTGTTTTTATGGCTGTTCGTGACTTTCTGCATGGAGTTGATTTTTTTCTTGAAACAGACGAGGAGAAGCTGAATCAAGAGCTTTCGCGGCTTGTTCCGCAGCTTGTTCCACTGTCCGAGCTTCCCGAATGGGAGGAATCAATGCGCAGTGATGAGCATACCAGATGCAATAAAATTACCGCTGCAATGATACTGACGCTTGGCGGACACATAATACCCACGTTTGCACTGAAAAAAGAGCTTAAGGCATATCCGCTTTCCAGAATAGGAACAGAGGATACTTTTTTGAGAAAATCCGCTATTCAATATCAGCTTGGAGGAGATAAGGGAATCCTGACGCAGCGCAGCTTTGCTAAGTTTATTAAATACGGTTTCCGCGCTTTGGGGCAGTCTTTTGTGCTGTTTTTTAAATATAGGAATGTACAGAGTAATTTTATCCGAAGAAGCGCGGAGATCACTTCTTTTGAGTTCTGGAGGAAACACTTAAATATTTAGATGATAAAGAGCTGTACTTATACTATTATCCAATTAAAAACTTGAAAAAAATGGTTTTAATTGGATAATAGTGCTTTGGGTGTAATATCCATTTAAACTTTGATTTTATATTGTGTTTAAATGGATATTAGTATTAATTTGATTTGAGAATAGTATTATAATAATCTTTGTTTTGACAACAGAAAAAGATCTACTGTCAAAACAGAAATTACACCATAAACAATAACACCTGTTTAAAAAAGTAGATAACGTACTTTTTTAAACAGGTGTTATTAGTTTGCTGCGACAGAAATAGCGTTAATTATTTGCTTAATCTGGCTTCTTAAGACTTTTTGTGCGTTTTTTGATTTATCTGTTGCCGTACATTTTTTCATAATACTGTTGATACTCACCGCTTATTATGTTCTCCCACCAAGGGCGGTTGTCCAAATACCACTTTATGGTTTTCTGTATTCCGTCGGCAAATTTTGTTTCGGGCAGCCAACCCAGTTCATTGTGGATTTTTGTGGGGTCGATGGCGTAGCGCATATCGTGACCTTTGCGGTCGGTTACGTAGGTTATCAGGCTTTCGGGTTTGCCTAACTCTTTACAAATTATCTTTACAATATCAATATTCTTCATTTCATTATGTCCGCCGATATTGTAAATCTCGCCCACCGTTCCCTTATGAATTATCAGATCAATAGCGCGACAGTGATCCTCAACATAAAGCCAGTCGCGGACGTTTTCTCCGTTGCCGTAAACGGGTAATGACTTATCGTTCAGCGCGTTGGCTATCATAAGAGGTATAAGCTTTTCGGGAAAGTGGTAAGGGCCGTAGTTATTTGAGCAGCGGGAAATCGTTACAGGCAAGCCGAAGGTTCTGTGATACGCCTGCACAAGCAGGTCGGCACTTGCCTTACTTGCGGAATAGGGCGAGCTTGTATGGATAGGCGTTTCCTCGGTAAAAAACAAGTCGGGTCGGTCTAATGGCAGATCGCCGTAAACCTCGTCGGTAGACACCTGATGATAACGTGTAATGCCGTATTTGCGGCAAGCGTCCATCATTACCTGTGTTCCCAAAATATTTGTTTTTAAAAAAATATCGGGATTATCAATCGAGCGGTCAACATGGCTTTCGGCGGCAAAGTTTACCACAATGTCGGGGTGCTCCTCCTCAAACACTTCAAAAACCGCTTCCCTGTCGGTAATATCCACCTTGCAAAATCGGAAATTCGGGTTGTTCATAACAGGCGCGAGGGTTTCCATATTCCCCGCGTAGGTCAAACAGTCAACACAGATAATTTTATAATCAGGATATTTTTTCAGCATATAGTGCACGAAATTTCCACCGATAAATCCCGCGCCGCCGGTTACGATGATTTTCATAACAGCTCCTCCGAAAGTGAAAGAATATATTTTCCGTAGTCGGTCATTTTCAGCTCCTCACCCAGCGCGTGAAGTTGTTCAAGGGTGATAAAGCCGCGCCGCCATGCAATTTCCTCAATACAGGAAATATAAAAGCCCTGCATTTCCTGAACGGTTTTCACGAATCCGCTTGCCTTGTGCATACCTTTAGGCGAGCCTGTGTCGAGCCATGACATACCACGTCCCAAAATGGTTACGTTAAGCCTTCCACGCTCGAGATATGTGTTGTTTATCGAAGTTATTTCAATTTCACCGCGTGCGGATGGTTCTACCGCCTTTGCGATTTTTACAACCTCGTTATCGTAAAAATACAAACCGGGAACCGCATAGTTAGATTTCGGACTTTGAGGCTTTTCCTCGATTGAAATTACCTTATTATTTTCATCAAATTCAACCACGCCGAATTCTCTGGGATTGGCAACGGGATATCCGAAAACGGTTGCTCCACCTTTTTCCGCCTGCTGCTGTGCGGCTTTCAAATAGGACGAGAAGCCCTGCCCGTAAAAAACGTTATCGCCGAGAACCAAGCACACACTGTCGCCTCCGATAAAATCCGCACCGAGAATAAACGCGTCTGCCAATCCGCGGGGCTTGTCCTGAACCTTGTATGTAATATGTATTCCGAGCTTGGTTCCATCGCCCAAAAGGTTTTCATAGTTAGGGGTATCTTTGGGGGTTGAAATCAGTAAAATGTCTTTGATTCCCGCCAGTAACAAAACTGACAAAGGGTAGTAAATCAGCGGCTTGTCGTAAATCGGTAAAAGCTGCTTTGATACGGCGATTGTACAGGGATATAAGCGAGTGCCGCTGCCGCCGGCTAAAATTATACCTTTCATGATAATTTATTATTCTCCTCAAAGTTTTCTGTTCCGTCCGCTATAAGCTCTTTACCGACTTGTATTTCAATTATTTCCGTATCGGTAACAGCTTCTAATCCGTGTTTTACTCCTTCGGCAACAGCGTAGGTATCTCCCGCATACGCCTCGTGCGCCCGATCGTTTACGGTGATAATGCACTTTCCGCTGATTACGGTCATTACCTCCGAGCGGTTTTTGTGGGATTGATACTCAATACGTTTTCCCGCTCTTATCTTTTTTCGTTTTGTAAGCGATTTTGTTCCGTCTTCATTAACAGCAAAATCAAGCACTTTATATTCACCCCAGGAACGCTCCTCAAACATAGGGCGCATATCACGATCCTCAACATATTTTTTTATATAAGAGCTTTGTACTTTATCAGCCACTAAAATTCCATCGGGGCTTGCAGCAACCACCATATCATTTGCGCCCATAACTATTACCGGTATCTCAAGCTCGTTAATAGCATGGGTATTTTTACAGTCATCGGTAATTATTACATCGCCGATGGGCTTGTTGTCCATAACCTCGGTAAGCGTGTTCCAAGTTCCCAAATCCTTCCATTCACCGTTGTAGGAAACTACCGCTACGGAGCTTGCTTTTTCAACAACCGCATAGTCAAAGCTTGTTTTCTCAAAATCATTATAGTGGTTTTCAATTTCGCTGAATTTGTTTCCCGTTACCACCGAATTAACAAGATTCATTAAATATGACAGCTTAAATGCAAATACTCCGCAATTCCAAAGGGCTCCTTCGGAAATATATTTCTCCGCGGTTTTGGCGTCAGGTTTTTCCTTAAACTCACGTACTGGATTTACCGTACTGTCTGTGCTTTCAGGAATTATGTAACCGTATTTCTCAGAAGGGTATGTGGGCTTTACTCCCATTAAAACAATATCTGCGGCATTATCCTGAACTGCTTTGTCTAAAACATTCAGCATACTGAAATAGCCATTGTCAACATATGGATCAACAGGAAGTACTATAACTGTTTCATCAGAGGAGCAATTCTTTTCAAAATATAAGTATGCCGCAGATAAAACAATAGCGGGAAAGGTATTGCGCCGCTCGGGTTCAACTACAAGTGACACCTTGTCGCCAAGTTGATTTTTTATGGATTCAACCTGTGATGCACTGGTAGCGATGGTGATTTTCGCGTCGGTCACTGCTGTAAGCTGTCGGTAAACGCGCTGTACCATTGATTCTATTTCGTTTTGTTCGCTCTTTACTACTTTTAGGAATTGTTTGGAGCGGATTTCGTTTGAAAGCGGCCATAGGCGTTTGCCGGAACCGCCGGATAGTAATACAATTTTCATGATATATTTAATTTGCCTTTAATTATTATAGAACGTTCTTATTATCTAAATAATATTTAATAGTCTCTTTAAGACCATTGTATAAGCTCGTTTTAGCTACAAAGCCAAATTCTTCCTTTGCCTTATTGACATCAAGCATACGACGCTGCTGTCCGCCAAGACCATTATTTAAATATACAAAGCTTCCGTTATAGTGAAGTACTTCTTTTATTGTTTCTGCTAATGCTTTTATTGTAATTTCTTTTCCTGAACCCACATTTACTGGATCTGGCTTATTGTATTTTTCAGTTGCCAAAACAATCGCATTTGCAGCGTCTTCTACATATACAAACTCTCTACTCTCATTTCCTGTTCCCCATATTTCTACGCTTTCTTCATTATGATCAATAGCATAGACAACTTTCTTTATTATCGCAGGAATAACATGTGAGCTATTCACATTAAAGTCATCCTTAGGTCCATATAAATTTACAGGGAGCAGATGAATAAAGTTGAATCCATACTGTTTGTTATATGCACTGCATTGAGCTAACATCATTCGCTTTGTCAAGCCATATGCGTCATTTGTTACAACCGGATAACCATCCCACAAGGTATCTTCTTTAAAAGGTATTGGTGTATTTGCAGGATATTCGCAAACACTTCCGATACCAACAAATTTTTTTATATTTGCTTTATAGGATTCATGAACTATATTTAGGTTTATAAGTGTATTGTTATAAAATTGATCCGCCGGATGTGTACTGCTATAACCTATTCCGCCAATATCAGCCGCTGCATGTATAACTATATCTGCATTTTTAAAATCAGAAAAAATTTGTTTTACGGCTTCACAGGATTTTAAGTCATAATCTTTGCTTCTAGGAACAAAAATCTCGTTACATTCCGATAAAATCTTTACAATATGACTTCCTAAAAATCCGGCACCGCCTGTTACAATTATTTTTTTTTCAGTAAGCATAAAATACTCCTATTCTATATTTTCTAAATCGCTTTTTGTCATCAGTCTGACCAACTCATCAAAAGAAGTCTTGGTAGGATTCCAACCAAGTGTAGCTTTTGCTTTCGCGGGATTTCCCAACAGCGTTACAACGTCTGTTGGTCTGAAATATTCGGGTGATACTTCAACAAGTACTTTTCCTGTTTTCCTGTCAATACCCTTTTCCTCAACACCTTTTCCCTGCCACTCCAATTCAATTCCCGCATACTTAAAGGACAGTGTGCAGAATTCACGTACTGAGTGCTGTTCACCCGTAGCAATAACAAAATCATCGGGTTTATCATGCTGTAAGATCAACCACATACACTCAACATAATCCTTGGCGTAACCCCAGTCACGGAGGGAATCAAGGTTGCCTAAATAAAGCTTGTCCTGTTTTCCCGCAGCAATATTGGCGGCAGCAAGGGTTATTTTTCTTGTTACAAAGGTTTCGCCGCGGCGTTCGGATTCATGATTGAAAAGTATTCCATTAGAAGCAAAGATGTTGTATGCTTCGCGATAGTTTCTGACTATCCAAAAAGCATACTGCTTTGCCGCCGCATAGGGAGAATAAGGATAGAATGGCGTAGTTTCGCTTTGGGGAATTTCCTGCACTTTTCCGAACAACTCAGAAGTGGAAGCCTGATAAAACCTGCAGGTTTTTTCAAGCCCTGCCATTCTTATTGCCTCCAACATTCTTAAAGTGCCTACTGCGTCTGCATCCGCAGTGTATTCGGGAACCTCGAAGGATACCTTTACGTGGCTTTGCGCAGCGAGGTTATAGATTTCATCGGGTTTTACTGCGGTGACGATTTTCACCAGACTGATGGAGTCGGTCATGTCCCCGTAGTGAATATGAAGATGAGGATTTCCCTCGAGATGTGCGATTCTCTCCTTGCGGTCGACCGAGCCGCGACGAACTATGCCGTGAACTTCGTAGCCTTTTTGCAGTAGAAACTCCGTTAAATAGGAACCGTCCTGTCCGGTTATTCCTGTTATCAGTGCTTTTTTCATTTAATTCTTCCTCCGTTTTATCAATAATATTATTATCTTGCATATATCCTATAAATGAGAGTAAAAAAATTGTGACAACTAAAATTATGGATCCGGAAATCAATTCTGTCCATATTGACTCATCAGTGCTCCACTTTACAAAGTCAACACATGTTAATGTAGCAACAAAATTTACAATTGCCAATGCTATAAAAAGAACTACCTGAAAGTAGGGAAAATATTCTTCTCGGTTATCTTTCCGCTCATTGGACTTTTTTGTGTAAATACCAAAAAACACTACTGTAAGAGCAAAGGAAAGCGTGTTGAACAGCAACAAAATCCATTCCTGTCTTTCACTGTTAGCACCATAAACAGCAAAAGAGAACGATCCGCAGAAAAATAAAAATGATATAACAAAAAATATAGTCCATGTAGGGTATTTGATTGGCACACTATAATTTTTTGAGTGTATCACTCTAACTGCCAAAATGCAAAACAATATCATTCCCAAAAAAACTACGATTAATAAATGCATACTGTTGCAAAAAGAAGACCAAGAAACCAAATAATCCTTCTCATAATTAAAGGCGTTTAAAATTGATGTACTAAAAGCGAACTGAAAATATAATTCAAATATATCAGATTTTGAGTCTAACAATGTATCGGCAATCTCACTTGAGTTATATTTGCTAATATTTGAGAAAAGAGAACAAACAATTGATACCCCAAATATGTTTGTTATTAAATTACCGTTAAATATTACCGATAATGGTCTTTCTGAACCAATCAATATAACCTCTTTTGTAATAATACGTAAAATTGTGGGAGAAACAGCAACACCAATAAGGAACAAAAAAATAACACATTTCCATATAAAATTCATATCAAATATTTTTT
>JAAVIG010000031.1 GCA_014796735.1 Oscillospiraceae bacterium | reverse complement strand
ATTGTCGCTTCAAGGTCGCCGTCATGTTTTGTGATATCCTCAACAGAGTGGCCACTGTAAAGAGCGACGGCAGCTTCAATGATTGTTGGCGTAGGTTCATATCCTCCGCGTGCCCATTGGATGTCAGAATCTTCGAACTTTATGCGGGGTACTGTTAAAAGAACATCAGAAATTACTTCTTTTAGTTTGCCTCCATTAACTTGGGTTGGCAAAAACACATTATCTTCAAATGGGATTAATTCAGTTATGCAATTACTGTCTTTTTCTCCAGGGACAACTACAATCGGTATAAGCGTCCGGGCAAATGTCTTTAATTGAAAATTCTTTAGATCAATTGCGTAATCCCAAACTTGCGTTAAGGCATGATGTGAAAACCTACTCCCCGCTGTCTTAAATTCAAGTACAAAAATAATACCATCAATCAATATAATAACATCAGCTCTGCGTCCCATACGTGGAATACTATATTCCATGAAGATTGAGCCTCTGCCTGAATAATCTACCAAAGACTTTTTTAGCATCTCTATTTCTTCATACCATGATGATTTTGTTTCAGGATTGTCGCTTTTAGACGAAGCCATAACTAGTTTCCCTATGATTTCATCAAGGGATAAATTAAGGAAATCAGTTATCGTTGTTCCATAGTAGTAGCGTTCTTTTTTCATGCCCTTACTGTTTACTATGCAATGATAAAAGAATATTTGTTAACGGAGTATGTGAGAAGGATAGAAGATTTAACTTATATGATAAACCCTCGATGCAATCCGGAAGTATTTTGAATTGATTAATTTCTTGAGCATTGTAAGCATATATTTTCTTTAGCAAAAAATGCTTGTTGATTAAATCTGTTGGAGAAATACGTTTTCGCTCTTTCTCAATATTGATCGAAAACTGCAAACTGTTGCAATAATCTGGATTCGTAAGCATATCTGATATTATGTTCTCCGGTGTACGTCCAGTATTATTCTCTGTAATGATAACAGCTATAAGGTAATTATTCCTATGTATATCGTTAGTGAATAGCTGATCGTGCTTTATGGAAAAGAGCAAAGAATCATTAGATGTCGTTTTTATCTCAAAGTTGGCAAATGGGCATACAAAGTCAAATCTTGAGTATATTCCTTCTGTATGCCAATAGGGGGACAGATCGATACCATAGGTATTCTGAATAAACTCTATAAATAATAATTCTCCCATCAAACCTATCAGGTTTTTATAATGTTGCTCATTTGGTAGTTGAAATAGAGAAACTAAAGAGTCAAAGAAACTTATGACTTCTTGGCCTTTCATATATGTAGAATGAGCTAAACATAAGTTGACAAATGCTTTTAAGTTATCAGAATACTCGTCATGCTGAGGCAGATTGAGCGTTATCATATTATAATACCCTTCCTCAAATGTAGTTGATGCTGAGTTAAAAGCGGACACAAAGACATTGGTTTGTAAATGTAGGAACTCGGTGTTTATGCCTAGTGATTTACAGCACTCAATATTAAGGACTAAGTAGACAAGTTTTCCATTCAAAACAAATAGTCCCGTTTCACATGACAACTTCTCTACTAGGTAGAGCGAGTCATTATGTGGAGTTGAATAGATCGTATCTATTAGTTGGGTAATATTAATCATTTTCTTTTACGAAATAAACCTTATCTTTCGGTAGATAGATTGCAAACATGTACTGATCTTTTTCTAACCGACTAGCTTTAGAGTACCCTGGAGAGATATAATGAATTTGAACATTAATTTTAGTGGGGTCTACTATAACTTTCTTATCACCTAGATAAATGAGTTTATCCTTATCCGTGGTGTTGGCTCCTTGATGTAACGCCTTGATCCGATCATGAGCATCATCATTATATATAGAACGATAGCGAATCTTGTCGTTATCATCCGTCCACATAAGAATTACAGGGATGTCCGAAGATCCCACCAAATCAACAAGAGGTTTTTTATTAAACGGTTCTCTGTCAAATGCTGTGTCAATAGACTCTATGAGTTCGATTAGCTGTTCTGCTGAGAAAAGTGCGTATTGAGCAGTTGATGAATTATTTGTACTGCCAACTGTTGTTATTTGCCAGTTCCGAACTGAAGATATCAATTGTTGAATCTTTCGATTATTTGTCACAATTTCATCATCGTTTGTTACAATAAATCTCTGTTTTATCCAGCGATTCTTAAATGATATTTTTTTGAATTTGGCCTTATTCTTTGCAGTCGGCTTTTGCTTCGTATTCTCGGCCTGAATAATTATATCCTTAATCTCCAATAAACCATTCTCAACATCATCAAATTGCTCCCACAGATCGTCTTCTATTTCAGCAAGTACAGAAAATTCTTTAGCAATTTCATCGGTAGTAAATATCTTACATAAATCTAAATATTTACTGCGATATCCAAACCAACGTGCTCGCTGAAGAGTCGTATCCATATTACCTCCATTCTTGGCAAATCGAGTGAAATAAGAAACAAGTAAGTTCGGGAATGTCAGACCTCTCTGTAAAAGATCTCCACCAATATAAATCTTGTGTAATTTGGTCAGTTCTTTTTCCTTTGTCGTTTTCCCGTCACTATTTTGTAAAATTATTCCAGTTGACAGTATTGTCTTCACAACTTCATCTAAAATAGCATCAAATGAATACATTGAATATAACTCTGGATCAAGATACTTATCATAGACTTTTTTTAGTTGGCCACTGTAAAAACATAAAGAGTCTTCATTTGCAAAAGCATATTTAATGTCTTCCAGTAGAGCATGAGCACTATTGTATATATTACCATGCGCACTAACAGTTCTATCAACATGAATAATCATATCGGAACGCATTTCTTTCTTTTGTGAAGTCCTTAATCTTTTAATGGTACTTGCAACAATGAAATAATATATCGCGTCTCGTAGGGAGTCTGGTATGTTGGTGGAATATTTTTCCTCTTGGAGTGTCACCACAATCTGATTCTCAGATAAATGATAGATACTTGCACCATTATACCCGATCCCAGGTTGGACTGTATGAATAGAATCTGGGTTCAATGCGCTAATATCTTCTTGGAAGATATTAGCTTGAGGTGTTGCTGTTACAGAAAGATATAGGGGGTTGTTTAATACCTCTTTTATTTTTACAATATTTTTATAAGTGGGCGTAGAATTACGTGCTTTGTCTTTCGCGGTATTTAAACTTGCTTGATCACCTTCATCGTCAATTATAAAGGGCACAATCCCTTGAACATAATCTTGGACCTTAGAGAGTGCTTTTAATGCTTTTTTCATAGCTGGTGGACGCTTCAAGCACGTAATAATTATAGGCCGTTTTTCCTCTATTAGTTCTTTTACAAATTCTGGATCAAGACTCTCAATTGGCAAAGATCCTTTAGTAGAATCATTGGTTGTGTATAAAACGGGACTCTTCGAGTACGATGCTTCCTCACCGCCGGCAGTATCAAATGTGTCTCCAAATCGTTCAGAACTCTGGCGAAGTAAATCTTTATCGTATCCACCAAATATTAGCAATAGGTTATAGCCATTATCAAATGCTATTGCGGTCAACAGTTCCAAATTAGACGTCTTCCCAGATTGCACTTTACCTACTAGGAGGGAATTGTGATTTCCATCTGGATTGGATGCAAGCTGCCCCATCAGTTTGTTATATGTGGTTCGAACATTTTGGACTATATTGTTCGCGCCTTTTTCTCCGTAGGATTCAATATGTTTCTGATGAATTTTACGGAAAAATTCCCCTTCGATAATCAAGGGTATATCATTAATATTGCTGATAGTATATTGTTCCATTATTCATCATGAGTTAATTGTTCAAGGTATTTATTAATCTGCGTTCTAAATGTATTTGGACTTATCATGCCTTCAGAGTTTGCGTTCTTCTTCGCTTGTATTTCAGCGAGTGCAAACGCAAGTGCAAATTTCTCCAAAACTAATTTGAAATCCTCTTTTTCAGAAAATGGTTTGAAAAATGGATGGTTAATATTTAATTTAATATTGGCGCAACTACCATCCTCTTCTGCATCAACTTTAATCCATGTTGATGCATTGCCCAATGTCCATTGAACCGACAACTTGCATTTTGTTGTCGGATTGATATCAATGATATAACTTCGTATTTTATCATCTAATATCTCTGGGAGATTGTTTTGTTCATTCTGACCATCTTTATATAGCCTTAGTCCTGGCAATTCCTTTGGTTCAAAGAGTTGGGATTGATCGTCTTTTTTTTCGAATGAACGTACTAAAACTGCTTTTACTTTCTTTTCTAAATTATCTGAAACTTCTTTGGAGGTTTCCTCCTCTTTAGTTCTGTCTTTATTAGTAATTTTGGCAATTTCAATATACTCCTTGATATGGTGTTTCAATTCCTTGATAAACTGCTCCTCCAATCCATCATCCCAAACAAATCCATCTTTGGCTTGATTGATTGGAAAATCTTCCAGATTAATTTCTCCGAACAATTTATGAGCGATTGTACTCTGTGCTTGTCCGAAAATTTCCTCAGGTTTATAATTAAAATCGTCTCCACCAATAACGACACGATTCCTTCTGAACAGAGCAAACCCAGCGCGTCCAAATCCACCGTGTGCTAATATTCCAACAAAGCCTGTTACATGGTGAGTAGTGCCGTCGAAATCAAAGTTAAAATCAATGTCCTGTCGCCATCTACGATTTCTAAATAATAGACATTCATGTTCGTCATAGTAAAGAGGTTCGTCATCATATGTAATATGCACTAATCCGTTATTCAGATCACGGCGATACATACTCTTAAGCAAATCTTTAATCTTGCTTTTAGTCCGTGAGGAACCTATTTTCTTGGTTATATCACGAATTATGATTGTCGTACCATGACTTGATGGTGCGACCTTTGTTTCTATAATTGGAACTGAATTTAAATTTTTGTTTCTTAATTCTGGGATATTAATCTCAGTGTAATATTCATTCTCTGAGTTCAATTGAGTAGAACGTACAGACCATATGTTCCCAAACCATGATGCAGCGGTTTTTAACCCTATCCCAAACTCATTGCGCCCATTTTTATGAGTGGGAGGAGAGTCAATTTTTACGGCTCTTGAAAAATCTTCAATCTCCATACCAAATGCATCGTCACTAATTGTGAGAATGTCATTATCGTACGTTACTTTTACGTGAAGTTTACGTATACCTTGCTCTGCAAGAGGCTTTTGATGGGAATAGAAAGACTGCGTTGAATTATCAACAAACTCTGCAATAGCGTACCATGGTTTATAATTCAAACGCGAAAACACGCCTATAACTCCAGCTTGTGGCTGAATGTTTAACTCATATGTTTCAAACTCTTGACTCATAATACTCTACTTGCATTTCAATAATTCAGAGGCAATTTGTTTGACGACCTCTACATTTACCGCGTTACCGAAAGCTTTAAACGCACTTGCAATTGTATCAGGGTATTCTTTCAATCCCTCCATACATTGTAATCTTGCGCCTTCACGTCTTGTCATGTATCTTCCTTGATTTCCATCAGGCGTTTTTACCCATGGAAAAATTGGGATTTGAGTTGTTGTATGAACTAACGCAGGAGAATAAGTAGGCAGTTTTACGCGGATTCCTGATGGACGAAACTGTATAATTTTATCATAAACGGTAGGAGTTGTTTTTGTAGAACTACAGTTCCATTCGAATTTTTGATGGCTATTCTCAAATCCAGGCTGCTGAATCTGAGAAATCCACTGATCAATCCATTCTTTGTTGTCCTCATAGAATTTCCTGTTTTGGGCTATAAATTGTTTTTTCCAATCAGGGAACTGTCTTGATTTCCCTTTAGGCTTTCCTTGAGCATAAACAGGTAAATCTCTAAGTAAATCATCTTTTGAGTTGCCAGTTAATGTAATTCCGAAACGTCCTTTCTTACCTTGAAGTTGCCTTTGTTGTTGAAAGTATGGAGCAGCTTTCTCATAATCATAGTCTGCCCCAAATTCCATTGCCCAAATTGGGAATGTTGGTAGCGGAACCTTATTGACAGTCATTAGTTTGAGAAAATTTTCCCATGCCTCTAAATGTGTTCGCGTCATGTCTCGTAGAGACATATAATCGGTATCATTCTCAATGATAATACTCTTAATATCACAATCAGGTCTTTTAGTGTCATCAGGAAATGAAAAGCCCTTTAAACCTCCTTTGGACTTCAATCTTCCAACTATATAAATTCTCTTTCTATGTTGTGGTATTCCTAAAAAATGAGGAGAAAGTATAGTATCTCTAACGTCATATAAAACGGATAGGAGTTCGTATATTATTTCATACGTTCTCCCATTATCATGAGATTTTAAGTTTGCAACATTTTCTAAAATAACATATTCCGGCTGGTGGTTCCCAAGAACTTCCATTATTTTATAGAATAGATTCCCGCGTTCTTTCTCATCATTAAATCCTTGTTGTTTTCCTGCTTTGGAAAATGGTTGACATGGGAAACCTGCACAAAGAATATCGTGTTCAGGAATATCTAGCCGGACATCTATAGCATTAATATCGCCGTGACATTTCATTCCGAAATTAGTATTGTATAGAACTCTAAGATCGGGTTGCAACTCACTTGCGAAGACACATTCGCACCCAAGTTGAGAAAGAGCCAGGTGAAAGCCTCCCAATCCGGCAAATAAGTCTATAAATTTAAGTTTGTTGCTCATAAGAAATAAGAACTTCCAAGTAGGCAGACAGGCGACCAAACCTTTCACGACTACAAGGAAGTTCCATAAATATGTTGAATATAAGTTCTTACTTACATAGGGTGGTCTATTCGTCTGCGTAAGCGCGTTTTAGACTGCAAAGTTACGAAAACTTTTCGAGATTTCCTAATCATCGTATATGATTAACATGGTTGTTAACATTCTGACTGTCAGAACTAGCGAAGATGACGACATTGGTGTCCTTTCTATGGAGTAAGATCCTCTAGCACACCATACGGAATGTTTGGTTCTGCTGCGATTGAATCATTGTCAATTTCATTGGATTGATAATTTTCAATATTGGATGATAGGATTATGATGTCATAATAGGTGTTGGAGAGTTTCTTCGCGTCTAGCTTTTGTTCTGATATTACACTCCCAAATGCGTATCACTCTACAACCGGCAAGTTTGAGATCAACATTGTTAGCATAGTCACGAGCAATGTTCATCACGATCTTGTGCCGCCAGAAATCGACATTGGATTTTGGGAGTCGAAAATATTTACAGCCTTCGTGCCCATGCCAGAAACAACCGTCGACAAACACAACTGTCTTGTATTTTCTTCAACACAATATCAGGAGACCCCGGTAGCTTCCGATTATCAACACGATAGCGCAGTCCCCTAGAGAAAAGATACTTCCGCACAATCATCTCGGGTTTGGTATCCTTCCCCTTTATGGCAGCCATATTCCGGCTCCGCTGCTCTGGTGTCATCACATAGCCATATGTTATGGGT
>JAAVIG010000030.1 GCA_014796735.1 Oscillospiraceae bacterium | reverse complement strand
TTAAGTCCTCCTTTTCAAGCATTCGAGCGAGTTTTTCCCGTGCACGGAAGAAATTCACCCGCGCCCAGTTCTCGCTTTTACCGAACACTTCCCCTATCTCGGAGAATTTCAATTCTCCGTAAAAACGAAGCGTGAAAATCTCGCGAAACGGTTCTTCAAGCGTGTGGACAAGCTTTAATATATCCATTGCCGAAAGATTTGAAATCGCCTTTTCTTCGGGGTTTTCGTTCTTGCTGCCCGTGTTTTCGTCAAGGGAAACATTCTTGTTATCGGCTTTTTTGAGGTGATTAAAATACTCGTTTCTGGCAATTGAACAAAGCCACGTTTTAACGGAACACCTGCCCGAAAAGCTGCCGATATTGTTGAACGCTTTCAGCATAGTGTTCTGCAAAATATCATCCGCCAAGGTCTTATCCCGGCAAAGTGACAAAATATAGCGGTACACTTTTTTGGCGTACAGTCTGTATATTTCGTTGAAGTATTCGTCCATTTTCATCACCTCTGTAATGTTAGACAATTGCACACACAAAAACATTACAGCATTATTATAAAATTTTTTGGGGGTTTGTCAATATGAAACGTTTTTGAAAAATCCGTATATAGCAGTGGGAGGACAGAAAGTCATATCAACTGCGCAGTAATAACGGAGGATTAACTGCTTTTTTAAACAATTGGCTTATAATTTATATCAACAGAATCGCTTCTGTGATTTACAAAACAATGCGGAAAACAAAAAACGCCTGTGAATGATCTTTTGCAATGAAAAATCATTCACAGGCGTTCTATGCAATATGTACAAAAACTGACCAAAAAATTTTATTGCTAAAAGCGTTAAAATTACACAACAACCTTTTTGTCGATGTTTGACAAAGCTATTATCCGATAATATTATAAATTTGGTTTTATTTAATAAATCGTTTTGTTTCTTTAAGTGTGTTCTAAAGTTTTTTTTTTATTTTCCGATACAATATACGATAAAGTATAAATCTGTTTGCACAGCATACAGGAGGCGTTCATAATGTTAAATATTACAGATTACGCATTTTTATTCCAAAATTCCTACAATAAATCCAAAACAAATTTATTCGCTTCAAGCTCAAACGGCATATTCACCTCTATAGGCAGCTTTCAGCTCAAAAATTTAAACAGCTCGGCTGTACAGAGCCGATTGAAAGCCGAGGGTATCGATACAAACAGCAAGCAGTATAAGGCGGTTATCAAAGAGATGACAAAAGCCGCCAATGGCAATGGTGCAATGTACACAAACATTCAGGCTATCAAGAACCTGATGAAAAATTACGACAGTGACGGCGACTGGGTAGACCCTACCACAGGTTTGGCGGGTCTTTTGGTGACAGATGAAAATGACGCTGACCGCAGGACGATTATCTCAATTCCCGAAAGCAGCCGCCGTGAGATGTTTGAATCCACAAAGAGAGAATTTCTTGCCGAAAATGGAGTGGCTAACGGAGATACTACGAAACGTTCCGATGTGTATACAAATTTGTACAGAAAAATGGAAAAGCAGGATCGCTTAAAGGCGGGCTACACCTTAGAGCAGTACGAAAGAGCCTACAGCAGAGCCTTCCATGCGGCGGCAAAAGCGGCTGACCCTAATTGGGAGATAGGAAAGCCGATTCCAAAGGGCGCATTGGACAATATTACAATGGAATCTGTGGAAAAAGAGCTGGTACAGGTCGGAAACAAATTTGTAACATCAACATCTTCTTCGTCATCGGCAGTCAATACCACTGCCTCCTCTTATTCAAGAAAGACTGTTTCAAGCGTTGAAACAGCCTTTTCCGAAGGCTTGAAGAACAATCCTCCCAAGATAATTCAGGCAGAGGAAAAGGAAGTCGAGATCGATAGCAATGTAGCAATCGAAAAAATGAAAAGACTTGAAGAACAGCTAAGGAACGGGACTTTTAAGTCAAACAGCGATTTTGATATGAAAGCTTAATAAAATAAAACAGGGCGTTATCAGCAATGATGACGCTCTGTAGTTTATATACCTCACTTTTCAAAAGGGTTTTGCCATCATCAAAATCTGTATTAAATTACCACCTCCACCTCCGCCATTATCAGCATTTTATTTTAGCCATTTTGACTATTGATTTTCCTTAGCATTTTTCAAGCTGAAGTAAAATAAAAAAGCCTGTGACCAATTTCTCACTCAAGAGAAATCGCTCACAGGCATTTGTTCGACATATACAACAGAGGGTTGGAAAATTTTGTTAATTTTTTTTGGGGGAGTTCGAATCAATTTTTGTGTCGAAAATATCTACGGAAGAGCAATCCTTTTTTTCGCAAGATTTATGCCCACAAATGGCTTTGTACAGCCGTTTGTGGGCATAATATCTTTTTTGTCAATCAATCATGGCAGGGGTGGTAGGAATCGAACCCACGTCAAAGGTTTTGGAGACCCCTATTCTACCATTGAACCACACCCCTATAAATCTGTTTAAAAAGAATCTCTTTTAAACAGATTAGTGCACATTGGTGCGCCAACAGGGACTCGAACCCCGGACCAACCGGTTATGAGCCGGTTGCTCTAACCAACTGAGCTATTGGCGCATCTGGTGATCCACCCGGGAATCGAACCCGGGACACCCTGCTTAAAAGGCAGGTGCTCTGCCGCCTGAGCTAGTGGATCAACTAATACTAAAAATTCAACGTTGATATTATAACAAAATTTTTCAATAAAGTCAATACCTTTTTGAAAATTTTATTTATTTTTCTATACATCCCACTTACTGCTCCAAAAAGTTTTTTAATAGATAACAGGATAGAATTTTTTCAATTTAGTTTTTGCGTCAGGAGTGGTAAATTGCCAATTGACTTTGGAGTTGATGGAATATTATTTTTATTTTTTTAAACGTTGAAAGGGTAACATGAACAGTGAAATATATCCTACCTATTCTTTTACCATGCTTAAAACGCTTTATATGAGTTTTTTAGTATGTTTTATTATAATGACAGGTAAAAATTTGAATTTATCTTCATCTTTTCCCCCGTTCCATGCCATGCATGCGGCTTTTATCTCACATGGCGTTACATCAATATTACAAATTCATCAGATTGGTATTACTTTCAAAGTTTGTAAAAACATTTAATTAGGAGCCTTTTTGCTCTTTTTTGGTTGCTTATTTTTCCGCTATAGCAGGATGATTTCATTCTATTTGGGTGAGACCTTGGGAAATTTAAACTTTTTTCAAATCAAATTCAATTTATATAATTTTTGCTTTTTTTGAAAAAATTGACAAAAATTTAGCTTTATTTCGTAAAAAAGCTTGTATTTTTTTTTGATATGTGTTATTATAATAATATAAATTAGCTTTTATACAACCTCTCCGCAGTGCGGACATGAAAGGAAGGACCGATTATGGCTGACGAGAAAATCACTAAGGCTGCCAAAAAAGCGGCTAAGACCACCACAGCAGCTGCAAAAGCTCCTGCTGAAAAGAAGACTGCGGCGAAGAAGCCGTCAGAGAAAACAAAAACCTCAAGAATCACCAAGACCGCAAAGGCTGAAAAGCCTGCTGCCACAAGAGCGAGAAGAGCCTCCAAGGCATCCGTAACGCTGGATGACTTGACCACCGCTATCTGGAATAAGATTGAAAACAAGGATGTTAAGGATATTCCTTATGCGATCGCTATTCAGGTTAATGTTTTTGAAGTTGGCACTTTCTATATTGCGGTAAACGCTAACCCTGAATATGATAAGCAGGTTATTCAGTCTGACTATTATCTTGCCGATGGTATAGTTGATACGAACGCTGAGGAGATCAAGAAGATCGCTTCCGGTGAATATGATTTTATAGCTGCGGTTAAAGCAGGCAAGTTTAATTACCGCGGTGATTTGAATAAGGGAGTTTGTATCGCTGTTCTTATTAAGAGGGCTTTGACCGCCGAAGAAGAGGCCGGCAGTAAAAAATAGTCTTGAACCTGCGGCAACATAAACTGCATGAAAGCTTTTACACGATATTGCTTACGTATTTAATCGGGAATCGTTAAATTAAATGATTCCCGATTTTCTATACTATGGCGTATATAATACTAATATCTGTTTTGACGGTAGACTTTATTATATTTTGTCTACCGTCAAAACAGAGATTAGTATAAAAGCTGCCATTCGCCTAATTCCTGACTGTTATTTGACACTCAGCACCGAAGAAATCAGGTTAACAGCTAACCGCTCATTATAAGGATAATCAGGGCTTAGAGCGTGTTCAAATAAAGTCTACCCTCCTGATATATTTGCGCTTTTATGGCTTCGGATAATTCCGAGGTCTTGTCGGATAACCATGAAACCGTTTCGCTTACTCCCTGCGCGATTTCGGCGGCGGTTTTTTCCGCGGTTTCGGCAGCTAACTCTCCGATAATCATAAACGTAATCACAACAATAGCCTCCGCAACGATCGGAATTGCTATAGGAGCTATAACCAAAGGATGATTCAATATAAAGCCGACAGCGTTAATAACCATATTTTCCGCCAAGGTATTTGAAGAATCCGGCTCGCCGTTAAGCCGATCCGCGGCCCATTCAGCTCCATGAGCTATTTTGAGCAGTATTACTGGGAGCAAATTCCCGACGGGCGCCGGAAGACGTTCAACTGTTCTGCTCAGTTTTTCTATTCCCCACTCGTAAGGGAGCTGTTTTCCCGCTGCGGTGTTACCGTCCTGATCCAATACCCAATATTGAGTATCATGCTTTAAAAACAGAGCCTTTATGCCCCCGATCGTTGAAATCGGGCTTCCGTTTTTATCCGTAAAGCGGCTTTCGTTTGATGTCTTTATGTACTCCTGCCTGACTCCCGGAAGATCAAATAACAAATTCCCCACAATACTTGCTTTCTTATGTGTCATTTTTTCCGAAACCCGTTTTAACGCTTCATTATGTTGTTTAATATATTCCTGTGAATGTCCCGGGCCGTCAAAGTTTACCGCTGCCGAAAAATTACCGATATTTTCTTCCGCGGAAACAACGGCCGCATGGTCGGCCAAAGCGCCGCCGAGAGAATGTCCCGTTGCCGTCCATGGCTTTTCACTCAGTAGTTCGGCATTATCCGTCATATATTTTCTGAGAGCTTTTTCCTGCTTTGTCTGCACCGAATTTAAAAGCATGAAATCCGCTTCTATCCAGTCCTGATCAAAATTTCTCCTGCTAATATCATTTGCGATAAAATTTTCCGCGCCCTCGCTTCCGCGGCAGGCGAGTATTCTTGCGCTGCCCGTATCAAGTATGCAAGCATAAAGACCGGTGCCGCCCTTAATATTGTCATTGACCGGCTCGAATATTTTCCAATCGCCTATATTCTCGTATCCTTGTTTAAATCTGACATTGATTATTTTACCTTTATTATCTTCATCATATCCTTCTATGTAATTGCCGAGACCGCCCAATTTGTTTTTGTGTTCCTTGGCGTATATAATCGCTTCGGTCAATGTAATTCCTTCACCGTTTTTACTGAGATTATAGAAAGCCTCGTCGAGATCGGCATATGCAATTTGGGTTGCAGCAAGCAGACCGCTTTCTTTTATCGCCATTTACATTTCCCCCCTTTAACGGCTTATTGTTATTTTCGTCCGCCGTAACGGACAGCGCGCCGTTTGATATTTCCGCGTAAAAATGCTTAATATTATCCTTAGCGCCGTACAATCTGAGCCTTGACAGACCGAAATACTGAGTTTCCGTTTTCACTTTTTCACAAATGTTATTATAATCTTTTTCGGAAAGAACAAATAAACTGAATCCAACCGTTATTTCAGATATTTGAGAATGAATTTCCGTATAAATCCTTTTAAGAATTTCACCGTTAATTTTATTATCCTTTTTCACTATTATTGCGGATTTAACGGTATCCGCCCCGCTTTCCTTTATGTAGTCATTAACCGTATTTTCCGCGGAAATGTCAAGCTTGCAGCTTGAAAAATCCGCATAACACTCTGCGGTAAGTCCGTTTTTCGAAAATGCCGAATTGACTGTTTTTTCAACCTCACGGCAAACCAAGCGATAAGCATAATTTTCAAAAACGATCCTCCCGTCTTTGCTGACGCGAACAACAAACATCATTGTGGGATCATTGCTTGCATATACATAAGCGGTTGCTTCATCTCTGCCGATTCGGTCTCCGAGAGAGGCGACCTTAAATTTTTTTCCGTATTTTTCGGACAGCCCCTCTTCAATCGGCTTAACGGCCTTATCGTCGATCGCTTTACAGCCAAGTAAGTCGGACATAAAAGTAGCCATAATTACCTCCCGAAAATATTTTTTTTATGCAAAAGCGCCGAATTAGAACTTGTACCAATAGGAGCGGTGTGCGGATTTTCGAGCGAAATTTTTCGTGATCAAGGAAGAAAAGCGCAGGAATACTTGACCGTATTTAAGCGACTTTTTCAAAGTCGCGCAAGCT
>JAAVIG010000029.1 GCA_014796735.1 Oscillospiraceae bacterium | reverse complement strand
CTGCGATTTTGTTCCGTGCATATATTATAACACAAAAAAGGCTTAGGGTCAATTAAAAAACTATTATAAAAAAACAAATTCGTAAAAATCTTGCTATAATGTTGAAATTTTATGTTGAATGTGTTATAATTATCAAAAATACATATACAATTTGAAAGGTACGGGTGATTGATATGACTGTCAACGATGTTAGAGACCTGCTTGACGCAACCGTGATCACGGGACAGACAATGCTTTCGAGGGAAGTACGTACCGCCTGCGGTTCGGATATGATGAGCGACGTGCTGGCTTACATAAGGGATAACGCAGTGCTGCTCACGGGGCTTGTAAATCCGCAGGTCATCAGAACCGCCGATATGATGGGAATAGTATGTATAGTTTTTGTCAGAGGAAAAACCCCCGATTCCTTTATTATACAACTTGCCGAGGAAATGAACGTTCCCGTTCTGGCTACCAACCTGAGAATGTTTGAGGCATGCGGTATACTGTACAGTGCAGGGCTCGGCGCGAATAAGTGACATGCTGTTTGTCTTTTTTGGTGCGGCAGCCTATGCGAAACGGAAAGGAATGTTTAAATGACTGTCGGAGAGCTGCGCGTCTCGGGCGGATATGAATTGATCTGCGAGGGGGATACTAACAGAGCTGTCAAGTCTGTTTACTGCGGCGATCTGTTAAGCAGCGTTATGCTTAAAGCCCCCCGGGACTGCGCTTGGGTCACGGTTATGGGTAATATAAACGCCGCGGCGGTGTCGTTTACCGCAGACGCCGCATGTATCGTGCTGGCGGAGAACGCCGAGGCGGACAGAGAAATGCTCGACAAGGCAAAAGAGTATGGAATAAATGTGCTAAAAACCGATTTGCCGGTATTTGAAGCGGCTTTGAGAATATACGGTCAGATAAACGCATAGGGAGATTAAGGGCGCGTTTTGGCGGCAGCATACGCCCTGTTAAATATAAGAAGTTCTGTAAAAAAATAAAAAAGTGTTGTATAAAAACACAACTGAAGAAAATCCGAAGCACCATGTTCTGAGGTGTCTCGGATTTTTTTGCAAAAAATACAGGAAAAAAATTAACCAAAACTCTTGACATTTTCCTTAATTTGGAGTATACTAATATACTGTATCATAATGGATATATGTGTATTTCAGAGGTTTTCCCGATACGACAAAAACCGCTGAAATTCCGCATCAGCGTTGAATTTATTAAGGAGTGATTGAGCCAATGGTAAATGTCAAGGATGTGCAATTGGGCAGAAATACCAGAAAGAGCTTTTCGAAAATCGATGAAGTTTTGGAAATGCCTAACCTCATTGAGATTCAAAAGAATTCCTATCAATGGTTTTTGGACGAGGGTATAAAAGAGGTATTCAAGGATATTTCCTCCATAACCGACTCCAACGGCAAGCTTACCTTAAGCTTCGTGGATTATTCTATCGACGACACGCCCAAGTACACCATCAGCGAATGCAAGGAGCGCGATGTGACCTACGCCGCCCCCCTGCGTGTAAAGGCGCGCCTTAAAAACGAGGAAACAGGCGAAATTACCGAAAATACTATTTTCATGGGCGACTTTCCGCTTATGACCGACAGCGGTACTTTCGTTATCAACGGCGCGGAAAGAGTTATTGTTTCTCAGCTTATCCGTTCCCCCGGCGTTTACTACGGCTTTGATTACGACAAAACAGGCAAAAAGCTGTTTAAATCCACCATTATCCCTAACAGAGGCGCGTGGCTGGAGTACGAAATGGACAGCAACGACGTTTTCTATGTTCGTATCGACAAAAACCGCAAAATCCCCGCAACCACCCTTATCCGCGCTTTGGGAAAGGGTACGGACGACGATATTATCGATATGTTCGGTGAGGACGAGCGTATACGTCAGACAATAAACGAAAAGGATACCACCAAAAACACCGAGGAAGCACTCCTTGAGGTGTACAAGAAGCTTCGCCCCGGCGAGCCTCCCACGGTGGATTCCGCGCAGAATCACTTAAACTCCTTGTTCTTTGACGCAAAGCGTTACGATCTGTCCCGCTTCGGCAGGTATAAATACAACAAAAAGCTTGGTATCTCGGCAAGAATCGCGGGTCATAAGCTTGCGGCTCCCGTAATAAACCCCATGACCGGCGAGATCATGGCGGAGGAGGGCACCGTTGTAAAGACGGAGCTTGCAAAGGAGATCGAGCAGGCGGGCGTTATGGAGGTCCTCATCAACGTTGAGGACAAGGAAGACGTTATCAAGGTAGTGGGCAACGGCATGGTAGACATACGCCCCTATATCCCCGAAAGCATCAACCCTCTTGACTACGGCATCAACGAAAAGGTTTCCTTTAACGTGCTTAAGGAAATTTTAGATACCGCCGACTCCGAGGAGGAAATAAAGGAAGCCTTGTCCCAAAAGGCGGACAGACTTGTACCCAAGCATATCACCATCGACGATATTTTTGCAACAGTCAGCTACTTTATCAACCTTTGCGAGGGCGTAGGCGATATTGACGATATAGACCATTTAGGCAACAGACGCATACGCTCCGTAGGCGAGCTTATCCAGAATCAGTTCAGGATAGGCTTTGCAAGAATGGAGCGCGTTATCCGCGAGAGAATGGGACTCCAGTCTCAGGAAATGGAAAAGGTTTCCCCCAGCTCACTTATAAATATCCGCCCCGTGGTTGCGGCGATAAAGGAATTTTTCGGTTCATCGCCTTTGTCGCAGTTCATGGATCAGAACAACCCCTTGGCGGAGCTTACACACAAAAGACGTCTTTCCGCACTGGGTCCCGGCGGTCTGAGCCGTGACAGAGCAAGCTTTGAGGTTCGTGACGTACACTATTCCCACTACGGCAGAATGTGTCCCATTGAGACCCCCGAAGGTCCTAACATCGGACTTATCTCTTATCTTGCTTCCTTTGCGAAGATCAACGAATACGGCTTTATCGAAGCCCCCTACCGCAAGGTTGACAAGGCTACTGGCGTGGTTACCGAAGAGGTCGTGTATATGACCGCCGACGTGGAGGACATGTATATAGTGGCGCAGGCAAACGAGCCTTTGGACAAAGAGGGACACTTCATGCGCCCCCGTGTTACCGCCCGTCACCGTGACGAAATACTGGAGGTGGCGAGAGAGACCGTAGATTATATGGACGTTTCGCCCAAGATGATGGTATCCGTGGCTACGGCCATGATTCCTTTCCTTGAAAACGACGACGCGAACCGCGCGCTGATGGGCGCGAACATGCAGCGTCAGGCGGTGCCCCTTATGGTTACTCAGAACCCCGTGGTAGGTACGGGCATGGAGTACAAGGCAGCGGTAGACTCGGGCGTATGCGTACTGGCTAAAGAGGACGGTCTTGTAACCAACGTTACGGCGGATGTTATAACCGTTTTCACAAACGACGGCAAGGAGCATAAATACGAGCTTATCAAATTCAAGCGCTCCAACCAGGGCACTTGTATCAATCAGAAGCCTATCGTTAAAAAGGGCGATACGGTAAAGAAGGGCGACGTTATAGCGGACGGCCCCGCAACCAGCAACGGCGAAATATCTTTGGGCAAAAACGCTCTCATAGGCTTTATGACATGGGAGGGCTACAACTACGAGGACGCTGTTCTTATAAATGAAAAATTGGTATACAACGACGTTTACACCTCTATCCATATTGAGGAATACGAGTTGGAATGCCGTGAAACAAAGTTAGGCCCCGAGGAGATCACAAGAGAGATTCCCAACGTCAGCGAGGACGCTTTAAAGGACTTGGACGACCGCGGAATAATCAGAATAGGCGCGGAGGTTCGAGCGGGCGATATACTTGTGGGTAAGGTGGCTCCCAAGGGCGAGGCGGATCTGACCGCGGAGGAAAGGCTCTTAAGAGCGATCTTCGGCGATAAGGCAAGAGACGTGAGAGACAACTCTCTGCGTGTTCCTCACGGTGAAAGCGGCGTTATTGTAGACGTTAAGGTGTTTAACAGGACCAACTGCGCGGAGCTTTCTCCCGGAGTCAACGAGGTAGTGCGCTGCTACATCGCGCAGAAGAGAAAAATCAGCGTAGGCGATAAAATGGCGGGCCGTCACGGAAACAAGGGCGTTGTTTCCCGTATCTTAAAGCAGGAGGATATGCCCTTCCTCCCCGACGGCACACCGCTTGATATAGTACTGAATCCTTTGGGCGTACCTTCACGTATGAATATCGGACAGGTTCTCGAGGTGCATCTGGGCTACGTTGCGAAGGCAATGGGCTGGAAGATAATGACCCCCGTATTCGACGGCGTTCATGAGGAAAATATCCGCGATCTTTACCATTACGCAAGGGAGCATAAAGGCGAGCTTTCGGGCGAGGACACCGCACAGATCGACTTTACCAAGCTTGAATGGACGGACGACTGCAAAACACAGCTTATCGACGGCAGAACGGGCGAGCTGTTCGAGTCCCCCGTAACCGTAGGCTATATGTATTATCTTAAGCTCCACCACCTTGTTGACGATAAGATCCATGCCCGGTCAACAGGCCCTTATTCGCTTGTTACGCAGCAGCCCTTGGGCGGTAAGGCTCAGTTCGGCGGTCAGCGTTTCGGTGAAATGGAGGTTTGGGCGTTGGAGGCTTACGGCGCGGCTTACACTCTGCAGGAGATACTGACGGTAAAATCCGATGATATTGTGGGACGCGTAAAAACCTACGAATCCATTGTCAAGGGCGATAACGTTCCCAAGCCCGGCGTTCCCGAATCCTTTAAGGTTCTTGTAAAGGAATTGCAGTCTCTCGGTCTTGACGTTAAGGTGCTTGACAAAAATCAGGAGGAAATAGACCTTAAGCAGACATTTGACGACGACGAGGAGGTCGGAATGGTCAACGCCGACGACTTCGAGTATGTTGCAGACCAAGACGAGCTTGACGCTTCCTTTATTCCCGAAAATCCCGATGATGACGACGCTCTTTACGGCAGCGACTATGACGATGAGGACGACTTCGGCGACGATGATGACGAAGAGGACGATTTCCCCGGCACCATGGTTATGGACAGCATTTCGGACGATGACGAGTAAGAAACAGCACATGTTTTTGGAAGTACTTCGTATGCCGATCCCATATTTTAATAAGGGGTCAGTATTAAATTGCGGCTAATAAGCAGGTATTTTCAAAAATCAGACTGTTAAGCCATTTTGACAAAAAATCAAAGAATCGAGGTCAAATAAATTGTCAGACAACGTTTTTGAGTCAATACAAATCGGTCTTGCTTCACCCGAACAGATCAGGAAGTGGAGCCACGGCGTTGTTACACGCCCCGAAACCATAAATTACCGTACCCAGAAGCCCGAGCGCGACGGCTTGTTCTGCGAGCGTATCTTCGGACCGACTAAGGACTGGGAATGCTCCTGCGGAAAGTACAAAAAGATCCGCTTTAAGGGCAAGACCTGCGAACGCTGCGGCGTTGAGGTGACAAGAAGCAAGGTAAGGCGCGAACGCATGGGCAGCATTGAGCTTGCCGCCCCTGTTTCCCATATCTGGTATTTCAGAGGCACGCCCTCCCGTATCGGGCAGATGCTGGATATATCCCCGAAAAGACTTGAAGAAGTGCTTTACTTTACAAAATATATCGTAACCGACCCCGGCGAGGGCACCGTTCTCACAAAGGGACAGCTCCTTACCGAAAAGGAATACAACGATATGCGCGAGCGCTATGAGGACGATTTCTGCGCCGGAATGGGCGCGGAGGCTATCAAGCTTTTGCTTGAGGAGATCGATCTGGACGTGCTTTCGGAGCAGCTTAAGGGCGAGCTTGCAAACACACAGGGTCAAAAGAGACTTAAGATACTAAAAAGGCTTGACGTGGTTGAAGCGTTCAGACAGAGCGGCAACCGCCCCGAATGGATGATACTGGACGTTATCCCCGTTATCCCTCCCGACATTCGTCCCATGGTCCTGTTGGACGGCGGACGCTTCGCCACCTCCGACCTGAACGACCTTTACAGACGTGTTATCAACAGAAACAACCGTCTTAAGAGAATGATGGAGCTTAAGGCTCCCGATATAATTATCCGCAACGAAAAGCGTATGCTTCAGGAGGCGGTTGACGCGCTTATAGACAACGGCAGACACGGCAGAGCGGTAACGGGTCCCTCCAACAGAGAGCTTAAATCCCTCTCCGACATGCTTAAGGGTAAGCAGGGACGTTTCAGACAGAACCTGCTGGGTAAGCGTGTTGACTACTCGGGACGTTCGGTTATCGTTGTCGGCCCCGACCTGAGAATGGATCAGTGCGGTCTGCCCAAGGAAATGGCTATCGAGCTGTTTAAGCCCTTTGTAATGAAGGAGCTTGTACAGCGCGGCAAGGCCAATAACATCAAGAGCGCGAGAAAAATGGTGGATAAGGCAAACGACGACGTATGGGACGTTCTGGAGGACGTTATCAAGGATCACCCCGTATTGCTGAACCGTGCGCCTACCCTCCACAGACTTGGTATTCAGGCGTTCTCTCCTGTACTGGTAGAGGGACGCGCGTTAAAGCTTCACCCCCTTGTTTGTACCGCTTACAACGCCGACTTTGACGGCGACCAGATGGCGGTGCATCTCCCCCTGTCGGCAGAGGCGCAGAACGAGGCGAGAAACCTTATGCTTGCCGCCAAGAACCTGCTTAAGCCCTCGGACGGACGTCCCGTTACCGTTCCGACACAGGACATGGTATTGGGCTCCTACTACCTCACCATTACCAAGGAGGGAGAGCCGGGAGAAGGAAGCGTATACCGCGACTTCAACGAGGCGCTTATGGCGTATCAGGACGGCATAATCACTCTCCATTCCGCTATTAAGGCACGTTCCACCCGTATCGTAAACGACGAGACGGTAACTCAGCTTATAGATACCACCGTAGGCAAGATTATTTT
>JAAVIG010000028.1 GCA_014796735.1 Oscillospiraceae bacterium | reverse complement strand
TATCGTCAAGCGCTATATCGGCTTCCCTAAATTTTCCCACAATATCATCAAGCATATTATAATCCTTTCATACTCCTTTAAATAAAGAATCTGCGCAAACGTTCCACGTGGAACATAAAAATTTTCGAATCACTGCCCCTTATCATTTAAAAGCAACAGCAGCACCGTTATATCCGCGGGATTAACTCCGCTTATCCTGCTTGCCTGTCCTATATTCAAAGGACGGTATTTGTTTAATTTTTCCTGCGCTTCAAGCCTTAAGCCCTTAACAGTCTTGTAGTCAATATCAACAGGCAGCTTTTTAGCTTCAAGCTTTTGCATTTGCTGTACCTTTTCGTTTTGCGCTTCGATATATCCCTTATACTTGACCCGAATTTCAAGCTTGTTTACCAGATCGTCACTTAAATCGGGAGCATTCTCGTCAAAGGCGGCTAAAGTCTTGTAATCTACCTGCGGACGTTTCAGCAGCTCAATAAACCTTATACCCGTTGAAATCAGAGTAGTGCCGCAGGCTTCAAGAGCCTTGTTTAACTCTTCCGTAGGCTTAAGAGTGGTTTTCATAATACGCTTTAATTCCCTTTCGATCTTCTCGGTCATTTCAAGATACAGAGTATATTTTTTTTCGGACAGTAAGCCGAATTTTTTCCCGATCTCAGCAAGTCTTTCGGGAGCGTTATCCTGCCTTAACAAAAGGCGGTATTCACTTCTGCTTGTCATCATACGGTACGGCTCGATACACCCCTTAGTCACAAGATCGTCTATAAGAGTACCTATATAGCTTGTGCTTCTGTCCAAAACTAACATTTCCATGTTTTGACAGTATCGGGAGGCATTGATACCCGCAACAAGCCCCTGTGCCGCCGCCTCCTCATAGCCGCTTGTGCCGTTAAACTGTCCCGCACCGAAAAGTCCTCTTATCTTCTTAAACTCCAAGGTAGCAAAAAGCTCCAAGGGATCAACGCAGTCATACTCGATAGCGTAAGCGGGGCGCATTATCTCAACATTTTCCAAGCCCTTGATAGTACGTAAAAACTTGATCTGAACGTCCTCGGGCAGACTTGAAGACATACCCTGCAAATAACACTCGTCGGTATCAAGTCCCATAGGCTCAACAAAAAGCTGATGCCTTTCCTTATCCTTAAACCTTACTATCTTATCCTCAATACTGGGACAGTAACGGGGGCCCACCCCCTCTATCCGCCCCGCATATAAGGGAGAACGGTCAAGATTATCTAAAATTATCCTGTGAGTTTCTTCATTAGTATAAGTAACATAGCATTTGACCTTGTTTTCCAAAGGCAGCTCGTTATCAAAGCAAAAGGGTATAATAGGCTCGTCACCCTCCTGCACCTCCATGACAGAAAAATCAACGCTTCTTCTATGAACGCGTGCGGGAGTACCCGTCTTAAAACGGCGAAGAGCAATTCCCTTTTCCTCCAAGTCCTTAGTCAGCTCCAACGCAGGCATAACATTATCCGGACCGCTTTGATAATTAAGCTCGCCGATATGTATGCGCCCGCCCAGATAAGTACCGGTTGCAATAATCGCGGCCCTTACATTATAAACAGTACCGAGCCTTGATTTCACGCCCGTTATTTTTCCGTCCACGGTAATAATCCCAATGATCTCCGCCTGCTTGATCTGCAAATTTTCCTGCCTCTCAAGCACCTGCTTCATATAAGTATGGTATTTAACACGGTCGCTTTGAACTCTTAAAGCGTGAACCGCAGGACCCTTTCCCCTGTTTAACATACGTGACTGAATAAAGGTAGCGTCCGCCGCCCTTCCCATTTCACCGCCCAAAGCGTCGATCTCACAGACAAGCTGCCCTTTAGCTGAGCCGCCTATACAAGGATTGCAGGGCATATTTGCTATCGCGTCCAGCGATAATGTAAACAAAACCGTTTTATTCCCGGTACGCGCACATGCAAGAGCCGCTTCAACACCCGCGTGACCCGCGCCGATAACGGCTATATCAAAATCGTTATTATAAATTTCCAAAGCTTTTGTCTGCTCCATTTCTTTTAATTATCTTCCGCCGTAATTTCCCGTATAACTCTGCAAGGATTCCCCGCCGCAAGAGAATTTGAGGGAATATCCCTTGTTACCACGCTGCCCGCTCCTATGACGCAGCTGTCACCAATAGTAACGCCGCCGCAGATAACAACATTGCTTGCTATCCAACAGTCATTACCGATTTTTATGGGCTTTCCGAACTCAATATCATAAGGCGTACCGTCTTCCCGATACCTCATTCTTCTTTTTACGGGATCAAAAAAATGCAGCGCGGTTGCTAAAGTACAGTTCGGGCCGAAAAACACATTGTCGCCTATCGTTATGGGACAGGTATCAAGAACGGTAAAGTTAAAATTGGCGTAAAAGTTTTCGCCTACCGAGGTAAACACCCCATAGTCAAACTGAACGGGAGATTGAAGAAAAGTACCCTTTCCTCGATTGGGCAAAAGCGTATTAAGAATTTCCTTCCGCTTATCCTCCTCGGTTTCCGAAGTGAGATTATACTGCTGTGAAAGACTGTGAGCCTGTATTCTTAAATCCACAAGCTCCTTGTCCGTAGGGTCGTAGGGTTCCCCCTTTAACATTTTTTCTTTTTCCGTCATTGCCGTAATCCTTTCATAAGTAAAAAAACTATTTAACAGTCAAGCTCCATATGTATATGCGGGATTCCCACATCAAGAAATTCCTCCGATATCTGCCTGAATCCGAATTTTTCGTAAAATCCCCTTGCCTGACACTGAGCGGCTATCTGTATTTTTGTCGCGCCAAACTTTTCCTTGGCTACCTCTATTCCCGCCATAAAAATTTCCGCTCCCAGACCCTGACCTCTTTTTACCGCAATAACTCTGCCTATCGTGACCTCATCACGCTGAACTCCTCTGTCCAGTACTCGAAGATACGCCGCTATTCCGTCGTCATCGGTAAGAAAAACATGATAAGCGTTTATGTCCAAACCGTCAACGTCATTGTAGGGGCAGGCTTGCTCCTCAACAAATATTTCCGCTCTGTGCCGCAATATCTCGTAAAGCTCCTCTAAGGTAAGTTCGCCGAATTTTTTTATATGAAGCTGCATAGTATTGACCTTTCAATGTAGCGTAAGCAATAATAAAATTACTCTGTTCTTTATAATACCACAAGTTAATACCTTTTTGCAATGGGCAGGGGGAAATTTTTTTAAAATTACAAATTTTCTCTTACAGACAGAGGGGACTCCCATTTTAAAAAAAGGGTTTTTCTTTATGCAATGCTTATTTTTACAGCAAAAAGTGCCGCCTGTTCACCTCTATCAGCTTCTGCAATGTATATCCACCAAGACTCCCCCAACCTATCCCCTGCCGCCCCATCCGCAAAAACAGCTCCTACCCGAAAACTGCCTCACCGCAGGGGCGGAGCCGCAAATTCCCTAACGGGAATTTGCCCTCGTTCGCAAGCTCACTCGGTGCCGAATTTTCTCCGAAAATTCGGCGGCTCCGCCGCGCAAAAAACTCAACAAAAACGACCCGCCAAAACCAAGTAAAATAAGGTTTTGGCGGGTATATTTTATAAAAACAACGTCCTAACGCCCGAAGCGGCGGCTGCGCCTGCTTCTGCGATGTTGTAATCGCACACTTCAGGTGGCTTTGCCCCCTCGCGGAGCTAAAGCTCCGCTTCACCCCCACTTCCTTTTTGCAGTGCAAAAAGGAAGCGAAAAAAACACTTGCGGCTGCGCCGCTTTTTCATTTTTTCTTTTTAGTTTTTCATTTAATCAAGGCGTATAAACCGTCCCAACAAACAAAGGCTGATTCCCGTCACTTTCAACAACAAACAAAAACGGTCTATCCAGCACAAAATCAATTTCCTCTTCCGGCGGCATAGCCGCTCCCGCAGCCGCCATAACGGTAAAAGCAACACCCGTACAGCCCTGCTCATCAATAACCACACGCGCGGCATGCTCCGCCTGACCGATAGCCAACCCCTCAGCCTGTTCCGACAAAGGAGTAAAATCCGCTTTATACGAGTTGAAAACATCACTGACCCCAAGATTATTAAGCCCCTTAGTAAGGTCAATATCCGAGGAAACATCAAACTTAGGCACAGAGCAGTTGACCTTTAAAATCTTGTAATTTTCCCACTCATTACTGCCGCTGCTGCCGCTCACCATATCCATATACTCCCCGTCTCTGAGCAAATCCTCCACCGTTTTTCCCTCGTCGGGAAGAATAAGCCACATACGCCCTCCGTCCGCGAATCTTAAAGAGATCGCGCCGTAATCCTTGCCCCAGTAATAAGGCCCGTATTCCTGCGTATTGTTCATAAATTCCGTTTCAATATCGCCTTCCGACCCATGAAAAACCTTAAAGTCATTATTTTGGGGATTAAATTCCTGATCCCATTTTGCGTGAAAACAAATAGTGGAGCAAAGAGCCATAACCGTCTGGGGAGGAAGCTCAATACCGTTGACAGCGTCCTCCAGAAGCCCGTCGGTCTGCTTGTTCAGCCAATCCCTTAAAGCCCTTAAGGTATCCTCCGACGCTAAATCTCCGCGGTAAGCCGAAGCAAAATACTCCTCCGCAAGCCTGTTTAACGTTTCGGAATTAAACTCCGCCGAACTGTCCAACCAGATCGAATTGGCAAGAATAGAGGTAGTAGCCCCGTCATTGCGGTAATTGGCTTTCCACATATTCCCCGCCTGCTGCCTCAACTCTTCAATGCTTTCCGCTCCCGCAAGCTCCAGAATCTGCGCCCTGCTCTGACCGTCGGTAAGCTCCGCAAGCATCGATAAAGCCATATAAACGTTAACGGGAGAATAAACTCGGTTTTTCTCATTGCTATCCGTTAAAAAGGTTTCGCAGGTACTCTTGTAAAATTCCCCAAGAATGTCAACATCAAGCGTCTTATACGCTTCATATCTGTTCCACCTGTCCTGTGACCAAGGCTCGTACATTTTATCCCAGGCCTCTCCGTAATCCCCGTTAACCAAGCTTTCGTCGGGATAATGCGCCGCCTCGGGATATTTCGCCTCCGCTAGAGTTTCCATTAAAACGGGAACAAGCCCCGGCGAGCTATTCCCCCCCATAAGTGCAGCACCGCACAATATACCCGCGCAGGCAGCGGCCGAAACGGCGGGAATCCATATTTTTTTCGCAAATTTCCCCTTACTTCCCTTTTTAACATCGGAAATATGTCTTTTTTCCTCCGCCTTTGTAATAATTTCCTCATCAAGCCGACCTACCGCGTCGCTGATTTTTTCCGCTTTCTTATTCATACCGAAAAACCCTCCTTTTCAAGATGTTTTCTTAATCCTTCTCTGGTACGGAAAAGCATGCTCTTTACCTTTGATTCGCTTACATCTAAGCTCTCCGCGATCATTTTAATACTATCGCAGAAATAATATCTCATTACAAAGGTATCGCGCGCCTCCTCCTTACATTGCCTTAAGTAATCTCCTATTACCTCCGCCAGCAGCGAACATTCCGCCTCTTTTACTGGGTCATTCCCCTTTGGAATACATTCCTCTAACTCCTCCAGCGACAGCTCGTATTCCGAACCGCTTCTTTTTGCGGCACTCTTTTTTCTTATTCTGTCAATGGAAAGCTCCCTTGTTATCTTTCCGAGAAAATACCGCAGACAGGGAGGCAGATGAGGAGGAATACTGCTCCACGCCTTAAAATAGGTGTCGTTGACGCATTCCGAGCTGTCCTCTCTGCTGTTTAATATATTCATTGAAATTGCGGTAAGATAAGCGGAGTATTTTGCCTGTGTTTCCTTAACGGCGTTTTCGTTACGGCTAAGATACAATTCGATTATTTCATTGTCTTCCATGGTGCACCGTCCTTTTGTCGGAAATGAGAAACATGTCTTTACAAAACAAGCTTCAAAACAAAAATTTCTGTTTCATCTGTATTACCGTATTTTTTACCGCTTGGTTGCATAAAATCAAAAAAATAATAAAGCTTGACATCATATCCGTATTTTGCTATACTAAAATAGTATAAAATATTATTTTCAGGAGGAAAAGCTATGTTAATAACAACAACCGGTTCTATCGAAGGAAGAAAGTACAAGGAATTGGGAATCGCGCAGGGAAACACCGTTCAAAGCGTTCATCTCGGCAAAGACCTTATGGCAAGCTTTAAAACCTTAGTCGGCGGAGAGCTTACATCATACAACGAAATGATGACAACCGCCAGAGATCTTGCAGTGGGCAGAATGGTTGAAAACGCTAAAAACATGGGCGCCGACGCGATCATATGCATGCGCTACGCTTCCAGCTCCGTTGCACAAGGTGCAGCCGAAATTCTGGTATACGGTACCGCGATAAAATTTGAGGACTGATACAAATTGTTATATATTCTTATAATGAGTAAAAAGGCTTTTACGGTTACACTGCGCAAAAGCCTTTTCTCTTTTATAAGTCGTATTTTTCCAGTATCTCATTATAAATTTCCTCTTTAAAATCCTTCTCATCAAAAACGCCAAGATTCTCGTTTTCGGTTAGAGCAATTCTTTTATAAACAGAATCCTTTACGGGATAACGCCCTTCACTGTAGCCTACACAAAAATAATATTCTCCGTTATCACTTGGTTCTAAGAAAAAAATCCATGTATCACCATTCATCATCGGAGTTAAAGCACTTTCAGTAACAAACTTGTCATCAACGACAGCGTATTCTTGGCAAATCTTAAGAGTGTCACCTACATCAACGTTACCTTTAAGCACCTTTGTAATTTCAATTTCATTAAAAGACTTAACGGAAAAAACAACTTCCTTGTCAAAAACATCCATATATTTATATTTTATTTCCTGCGTTGAATCTTCAATAAAAGTACCCACAACAGCAATTTCACTATAACTTTCCAACGATTCGAGATCAAAAAACTGTAAGTAGTTTCCTTCGCCCCATTGTACGAAATTTAAATCCGAAAATTCAAGTGTATCTTCCGAAGCCGAGCAAGAAGTAAACAAAACTAAAATACTTAAGGTTAAAAAAGAAATCATAAATTTTTTCATTACAATTCCCCTATTTTTCTTAAAATCGTAAAAATCATGATCAAATATTTTTAAAAACAATATTTGAAATTATAATTATAAATATTATAGCTCTCTTTTTCAACAAAGTCAATATAACAATCTTAAACAAGAGGGGTTTCGCAATAAAACGCGAAACCCCTAATGTTGAATTTTAACTTAAGTCATATTTTTCCAGTATCTCATTATAGATTTCCTCTTTAAAATCCTCTTTGTCGTAAACACCCAAATCTTCATTTTCCGTTAAAGCAATTCTTGTATAAGTAAAATCTTTTACAGGGTATCGTCCGTCACTGTCACTTGTACAGAAACAAAAGTCCCTGTTTCCTTTGTTCAGAAAAAATAACCAAGTATCACCCTTCATCATAGGAGTAAGACTACTATCGGTAACAAGCCGATCCTCAACTATTGCATATTCTTGAGCAACCTGAAGTGTATCTCCTACATCAACATCACCTTTAAACGCCTTTGTGACCTCTATGGTATTTAAAGACTTTACAGTAAAAAGAATCTCTTTACCAAAAAAATCATCATACTTATATTTTACATTTTGTGTTGCGTCATCAATAAAAGTACCCACAACAACAATTTCGCTGCACCTTTCCAATGATTCGAGATCAAAAAACTCCAAGCGGTTTCCTTCACCCCATTTTACAAGTCGTAAATCTGAAAATTCCTCGGTATTTTCAGCAGTTCCACAAGAGGTAAACAAAATCAAAATACTTAAGATTAAAAAAACAATAAATTTATTTCGCATTTTAATACCCCCATTTTCCCGTTAAACATAATTTATCATGATCCGCAACCGTCCATGCCACCTGATCATATTTTCCATTACTGCGATTTACAGGTAATCCGGTATTCATTACAGCATATGGAAGTAAATTAGCATAATAATGACCAAAAGCGGAACCTTCATAGGGATGTGCAAGCCTTAAAACATGACCCACCTCATGAATAAAACACATTCTCGCTCCATCACTTCTTTGTGAAGTTGGAAGTTCATTATAAGCAATTGAATCCGTATTCATAATAATTTTTGAATACAACAAATCACTGTCATCATCGTCAGTCTCTACACCATTCCTGTCATATATACGAACTTTCCCCATATAATAATCGCCGAATTCACCTTCATCATCATAAACATTTATAGAACTTGCAATTGAAGGCATACTTGGCACTTCCATAACAACACTTACATGTACATTACTGCTTATGTTATTCCAATCCAATGCACCATTATAAACATATGAATTAAAAAAAATGTCTGTGCCGACTGCGTTACCCTGATTACCATGTTTTTTTGAATATCGGTAGTATACTTGCCTTTAAAAACATCTCCCGCATGCGCATAAACCGAAGTTGCCGCAAAAACAGCAAAAAACGCGCACACCAAAAAAGAAACTATGCGTTTTTTCATTTTAAAAACCATTCCTTTTATAACGCTTAAAGCATAAAAATGAATAAATATACATTAAGCGTTTACTTTTTATAAATTAAGAGCCGCGGTCAAAATTTATCTTATACTAATATCCATTTAAACACAATATAAAATCAAAGTTTAAATGGATATTACACCCAAAGCACTATTATCCAATTAAAACCATTTTTTCAAGTTTGTAATTGGATAATAGTATTAAATACATATTAACAATCTTTTTTATTTATGTCAATATTAAAAGCATAAAATATGATAAAATTTTATATAAACAACATATAATTATGTATATTAAACAAACTATATAGTAATTATCATGTAAAAACAAGAAAAGAGCTTTTACAAAAAACTGCAAAAGCTCTCAGTCTGTCGAAAAAGACTAATACTAATCCCTTTTAAAACTGTTGGATTAGTGTTTCGGGTGCAATCCCTTTTTGAACTGTGGGTATTACGTCAGTTCAAAAAGGGATTGGTATAAAGTTATAAATTTCGGAGAGAAAAGAGGCTTGGAGAAAAACCGTCAGGGTTTTTCTCCAAATTGAGATAATAGCCTAAAAATCGAGGAAAGTCCGAAGGAGTTTTCCGATTTTTGATTTTCGGCTATGCCGAAAATCGGCGACAGCTTGTCGGAAAACTACAGTTTGCAAAGGTTTTTCGACAAGCTGAGAGCTTTTGAAAAAATCCGCAAAAGCTCTTTTTTACCGTATTTTTAAATTGACTTACTCTTCCTCACCTTCACCGCCGTCCTCTTCTTCACTCTCGTCCGTATCGGTATCACTGTCGGAAATTACCTCGTTCCTTTCCTCAAGCTCCGCCGCCTTGATATCCTCCTCGCTGGCTTCCTCCACCTGCTCGGTCTCCTGCGTATCGTCATGCTCGGTTCTGGTAAATGTAACCACCTTGCTGTCACCGTACAGTCTCATTACCCTTACACCGGTGGCGTATCTTCCCATAACACGTATATCGTTTGCGCGGATACGGATAATAACGCCGTCGGTATTTATCAGAATAACGTCGTCATCGGCACTCAAAGCGCGAATACCGCAGACAAAGCCCTTTTCCTCGCTGACCTTGTAGTTGAGGATACCGAAGCCGCCCCGCTTCTGCACACGGTAGTCGGTGACCTGACAGCGGCGGCCCATACCCTTGTCTGTAACGGTCAGAATAGTCATATTGGCGTCGTAGACCTTGCAGGCGCCGACAATATGATCTCCCTCGCGAAGCTTGATAGCTCTTACTCCGTGAGCGGTTCTGCCCATGCTGCGTATATCCGTTTCAAGGAAGTTGATAGCCATACCATTTCTTGTGCCTATCATAATGTGGCTGTCGCCCTCGGTAAGAAACGCGGAGGCTATCTCGTCGCCCTCGTCAAGACCTACGGCACGCAAGCCGCCTTTACGCAGATTTTTGTAATCGGACAAGGGAGTACGCTTTATCTTTCCCTGCTTGGTGATACAAATAAAGAATTTGTTTTCCGCAAAGTCCGAGGTCTTCATCATTGCCGCGATCTGCTCACCCTCGGAAAGCTGCAAAAGATTGACTATGTTTATTCCTCTGCTCTGCTTTCCGCCCTCGGGGATTTCGTAGCAGCGCAGCTTATACATATTGCCCATATTGGTAACAAACAAAATATCGTCATGGCTCGAAGCGACAAAGAGATCCTCGATAAAATCCTCGTCTCTCTGCTTCATGCCCGTAACGCCCTTGCCGCCGCGCCTTTGCAGATTGTACAGCTCCATAGGCTGACGCTTGATATAGCCTATGTTGGTAAAGGTAATAACGCTTTCCTCCACGGGGATCAGATCCTCAATATCCACCTCTCCGCTGACGTCCTCTATGCTTGTGCGCCTTTCGTCGCCGTATTTTTTCTTGATGACCTCCAACTCCTCCGAAATAACGGAAAGCACCTTGCCGTCATCGGAAAGAATATCCATAAATTCCTTTATTTTACCCATAAGCTCGGCTAATTCGGCTTCGATCTTTTCCCGCTCCAAGCCCGTTAACTGTCCCAATCGCATCTGCACTATCGCGTCCGCCTGTTCGGAGGACAAGCCGACGGTGTGTTCAAAGATAATATCCTTGTACCGGTCATCCATAGCATGATGAAGAAGATTGGACAGATCGGCTTCCTTAAAGCGTTCCATAAGTCTTTCCTTACCTTCGGGAATGGTCTTGCTGGAGCGTAAAATAGCTATGACCTCGTCAATATTGTCGATAGCCAACATAAAGCCCTGCAATAAATGCGCCCTGTCCTTAGCCTTGCGCAGATCAAAGTTGGTTCTGCGGCGGATAACTTCCTTTTGGAAATCTATATAATGTGTAATAATTTCCTTCAGTGTAAGAATCTTGGGCTGACCGTCCACAAGAGCCAGCATAATAACGCCCACCGTGTCCTGAAGCTGAGTATAATTATAAAGCTTATTCAGAACCACATTGGCGTTGGCGTCTTTTTTCAGCTCCATAACGATCTTCATACCGTTGCGGTCGCTTTCGTCACGAAGCACGGATATACCCTCGATACGCTTATCCCTCATAAGCGCACCGATGCTTTCAAGCAGTCTGGACTTATTCACCATATAAGGTATTTCGGTAACGACAATTCTTGTATGCGTCTTTTCCTCAACTATTTCCGCTCTGCCTCTTAAGGTGATTTTTCCTCTGCCGGTCATATATGCGCTTCTTATACCCGCTCTGCCCATAATTATGCCGCCTGTGGGGAAATCGGGGCCCTTTATAACGGTCATAAGCTGTTCGGGCGGAACGTCGGGATCATTTATCACCATATCTATGGCATCTATCGCTTCTCTTAAATTGTGAGGGGGGATATTTGTCGCCATACCTACAGCAATACCCGTACTGCCGTTAACAAGCAGATTGGGAAAACGGCTGGGCAGAACCGTTGGCTCGGGTATCTTATCGTCATAGTTGGTGCCGAAATCAACGGTATCTTTACCTATATCCGACATCATTTCTCCCGCGATACGGCTCATACGCGCTTCTGTATAACGGTAAGCGGCGGGCGGATCTCCGTCTATCGAGCCGAAGTTTCCATGACCATCCACAAGGGGGTAGCGCAGGCTGAAATCCTGTGCCAGACGCACCATAGCGTCGTAAACGGAAGAGTCACCGTGAGGGTGGTACTTACCCAGAACCTCGCCGACGGTGTAGGCACATTTACGGTAGGGGTGCTCATAAGTATTGTTGGATTCGTCCATAGTGTAAATGATACGCCTGTGAACGGGCTTAAAGCCGTCGCGTACATCGGGCAGGGCTCTCTGCACGATAACCGACATCGAGTATTCGAGAAAGGAAGTTCTCATCTCGTTGTCAATATCCACCCGTATAAGCTTTTCGGTTGAAATTTGCTGTTCGTCCATTGATTTTAATATTCCTTTTTTTAAATATTTTTATCTTCAAAATAATTTTTTAATTTTCCTACCTCTTCCTCTGTAAGACACCTTTTCGGAAAGATATATATTAAAGAGCGGTTGACGAATAATAAAAACATTTCGTGAGTTTCCATTGAATCCAATGTGTTTGAACGAAGCTCGATCTTTGTTTTATCATGCTTGATCTCCTGCTCCTCGGGTATCTCCATATCCTGATCCATTGTCATTACGCCTCTGCTCGTTATCGCTACCGTTTCGGTCTGATCCTCGGGCAGTATCTCGGTATCTATTACTATCCTTGTGTCCTCGAACACGGCGGAATACTTTTCGTCGCTGAAGCTCTGCAAGGTTTTTATTAACCTTTTTCTTGCGTAGTAAGGACGCGCCCATGTGGAGAATACCATTCCCAAGCCTATCACAAAAAGTATGTAGCCCGGAAAATTTGTGTAGTCGCGTATAATAAAGCTTATGCCTATTCCCGCGGCGATAGCGTATACTAAGCTGAAAATTATGCTGCGCTTTAACATGTATTTATGCTGAAAAAGCTTGTAGCCTGTTTCTATTTCGGTTAGGGTGTTGTTGTATTTTATTTGTATTTTTTCCATTAAGTGTTGGTCCTTTCCTCAGTCGGCGAGATGCCTATTTCCTCAAACGGCGGAATGCCTTTTTAAAACTGCGTTTTATGTAATGCTATATTTTTAGCTAAATTTGCCGATTTAATAATTCTTAAAGATACGCTTTATGTTATGATATGTTTTTAGCTATAACTGCCAATTTACCGTTCTTGTAAAACTACACTTTATGTAATGTTTTCTTTTAACT
>JAAVIG010000027.1 GCA_014796735.1 Oscillospiraceae bacterium | reverse complement strand
AATTGGGTTGTGCTGCCCTATCCGTTAAAAACGTTCCTTTTACAATAACTCCCCTACCGCAGGGGCGGAGCCAAATTTTCGCTTCGCGAAAATTTTGAAATGCTAACGCATTTCAGCTTGCTTCGCAAGCGGCTCCGCCGCCAACGTCGCTCACCGCTCTACACTTTCTATTATTTAATTCCTTATTTCACGAAATATCTGTTATTAAAATCTCCAACCCCTTAGACACAATTAAAATCCTCACCTCAAATTAACCATTATTTTCATTATAAAAATTACCTGTTTCCCCCCACAAAAAGCACACCGAACGCAATAAGCGCACAAATAGCACAAGCGACAACGGCAACGATAACATCAAAAAACTTACCTTTTTTGATAAATACAGGTATATTAAGCCCGCACACCGCCCCAAGCGACAAAAGCATAAACGGCAGCAGAACCCCCAGATCTCCGAATCCGAACAACAGCGCTACAAGAGAAAAACCCCACAATGCGACGCAAACTACCCCCGCAACCTTTCGGGGAAAAGCCAGCGGAGCTTCATCGACCGCATTTTTTTTCGCTTCCTCGGTCATTTTTTCCCTGCGCACCCTCTCCTCATCAGTCTCCTCACGAATAGGCTCCATTTCGGAAAGTATCCTTATAATTTTTTCATTGCTTTGTCTGCTGTTCATTATTGCTCCTTTCGGATAGAGGTTATTATACTAATGTCAATTTGAAGCTAACATTAAATATCCAAATTCTGCACATACTGCGCATTAGTCTCAATAAACTCTCTTCTCGGCTCGACCTTATCCCCCATAAGAATCGAGAAGGTCAGATCAGCCTTAGCCGCGTCGTCCAAGGTCACCTGAAGCATAGTCCTTGTATCGGGGTTCATGGTAGTTTCCCAAAGCTGCGAGGGGTCCATCTCACCGAGACCTTTGTATCTCTGCACATCTACCTTGGCGGCAGTTTCGCCTTGCAGTTCCTTTATAAAATCGTCTCTTTCCCCGTCGGAATAAGCGTATCTTACCTGCTTGCCCCTGCTGACCTTAAACAAAGGCGGCTGTGCAAGGTAAACATGCCCCTCCTCAACAAGAGGGCGCATAAATCTGAAAAAGAAGGTCAGAAGCAAGGTTCTGATATGCGCGCCGTCAACGTCGGCATCCGCCATTATAACAACTCTTCCGTATCTCAGCTTTGAAATATCGAAATCGTCTCCGATACCGGTACCCAAAGCCTTTACTACAGGGATAAGCTTTTCGTTATTGTAAACCTTGTCAACTCTCGCCTTTTCAACATTCAGCATTTTTCCCCACAAGGGCAGGATAGCCTGATAACGGCTGTTTCTTCCCTGCTTTGCCGAACCGCCCGCCGAGTCTCCCTCGACGATATATATCTCGGTCTTTTCTATATCCTTGTCATAGCAGTCCGCTAACTTTCCGGGAAGTCCCGCGCCGTCCGAAGCGGATTTTCTCTTAGCCTCCATTGCCTTTTTGGCGGCGTCGCGGGCAGCCTGACCGTTAATAGCCTTAATAACTATCGCCTGCGCCGTGTCGGGGTGCTCCTCAAAATAATAGGTCAGCTTTTCGCTTACTATCTTATAAACCACGGGTCCGACCTCGGGATTTCCCAATTTACCCTTAGTCTGTCCCTCAAATTCACATTCGGGAAGCTTAACGGAAATAACCGCGTTTATGGCTTCTCTGATAGCCTCGCCGCTGATAGCCACAAACTCGTCCTTTTTATCATCGTCCTTCTTGCTTCTTGACTTCTTTTTCTTCTCGTTTTCCTTTTCCTTGAAGCTCTTCACAAAATCGTTAACGACTTTGTTCAAAGCCCTCTTAAAAGCAAGCTCGTGAGTACCGCCGTCAACGGTGTGTATATTGTTGGCAAAGGAGCGGAAAGCCTCGCTGTTGAAATCGGTGTTGTACTGAAAAGCCACCTCCACCATAATATCGTCCATTACGTCTTTGATATAGATAATATCGGGGTGAAGTCTCTCCGCGCCTCTCTTTTCCTGAAGCCAGTCCACATACTCAACAATACCGCCGTCGTACTTTAAGGATTCCCCTCTTACATTTTCCGGATCTCTTGAATCGGTAATAGTAATTTTAATGCCGCCGTTTAAGAACGCCTGTTCTCTCATACGGTCAAGCAAGGTATTGTAATCGTAATTTACATCGTGAAAAATTTCACTGTCAGCTTTAAACTTAACGTGAGTACCCGTTTTTTCGGTCTCTCCGATGATCTTAAGCTGCTCCGTATAGCTGCCGCGGTCAAAATGCTGAAAATGAACGTTTTTTCCGTCATAAACCGTGATCTCCAGCCACTCTGACAAAGCGTTGACAACGCTTGCGCCTACGCCGTGAAGACCGCCCGAAACCTTATATCCGCCGCCGCCGAATTTACCGCCCGCATGAAGTATAGTATAGACAACGGTAGCCGCGCTTATTCCCTCTTTCGGGTGAATACCCGTGGGAATACCGCGTCCGTTGTCGGTAACTTCTATAATGTTATCGGGAAGAATATTTACATTGATCTCGGTACAGTACCCCGCCAAGGCTTCATCTATGGCGTTATCCACGATCTCATAAACAAGGTGATGAAGTCCGCTCAGACCTGTAGAGCCTATATACATGCCGGGACGCTTTCTTACCGCTTCAAGTCCCTCTAATATCTGTATATCCTCCGCACCGTAGCCGTGTTCAACTTTGGTTTCTTCGTTCATTTGCTTTTTCCTTTCAAGGCTTTGACCGTTTTATTTTGCTAAAAATTTTTTTGCCCTATATATTATAAATAGTATAAACTATTATAGCATATTTTAACAATTTTTTCAAGTGAAAGAACCTTAAAAATAAAAAAAGTGCGAAAATTATTGATATTTATTTGGAATTATAGTATAATTGTTGCATAAAAGGAATTTATAATTATGTAAGATTGTTTTTATATATTCATTACAAGAAAGGGTGTTTAAAAGATGTTGATAAAATCATCGGCGGCATTGGAAAACGATTATAATTCAATTTCCGATTTGGCTCATGAAACAGGCGAGCCTGTGTATATTACCAAAAACGGCGAGGGAGATTTGGTAGTAATGAGCATAGATTCATTTGAAGAGCTTGAACAGCTTTTACATCTTCAAATGAAGCTGCAAATTGCCGAAGAAAGCAAAAATTCGGGGGAACCTTCTATTTCGATCAACGAAGCAAGACAAATGCTTAAGGAGATATACGACGGTGCAAGATTACAAAATTAGTTTTCTCCCTACCGCAAAGGATGAATTGAAAGAAATCGCAAATATGCATTTAAATCTTGTCGGTCCCGATTCCGCCGAAAAAATAACCAATAAACTCCTTAACAGTATTGAACTTCTTTCTAGCAATCCTTACATGGGTTATAAAGTAAAAAATGCTTATATGGCAAAACAGGGGTTTAGAGTTATAATATGCGGGAAATATATGTGTTTTTATAAAATAAGTAAGAATCTGATTGAAATTTATCATATTACAGACGGAAGACGAAACTACTTTAATAAGCTTATTTAAATCATACCAAACAATAAAAAGGAGAAAAAACATGAAAGTGATCTTAGTAAACGGCAGCCCTCACGAAAAAGGCTGCACCTACACTGCCCTCGCGGAAGCGGCGGAGGTTCTTAACAAAAACGGAATAGAAACGGAAATATTCCAAATAGGAAATAAGCCCGTTCAAGGCTGCATAGGCTGCATGGCTTGCAGAAAAACGGGACGCTGTTTTGTTTCGGACGGTGTAAACGATTTTGTTGAAAAAGCAAAAACAGCCGACGGCTTTATATTCGGCACACCCGTACATTATGCCGCCGCAAGCGGTTCAATAACCTCTTTTATGGACAGAGCCTTTTATTCCGGAGGAAGCGCGCTTAACGGCAAGCCCGCCGCTGCGATCGTAAGCTGCCGCAGAGGAGGAGCGTCGGCTGCTTTTGATCAGATGAACAAATACTTTACCATTAACTGCATGCCGATAGTATCCTCTCAGTACTGGAATCAGGTACACGGAAATACTCCCGAAGAAGTAAAACAGGACGAAGAGGGTATGCAGACAGTACGCACTCTCGCCAATAATATGGCCTGGCTCTTAAAATGTATAGAAGCGGGAAAAGAAAAAGGCATCAGCTTCCCCGAAAGAGAACCCTTTGTAAGAACGAACTTTATCAGATAAAAACATTAAGAAAATATTCTAAACTTAAAAGGACTGCCGCGCCAAGCAACAGTCCTTTTTTGATCTTAATGTTTTTTATTAAAGAGCCGCGAATTTTCCTGCCAATTCCTCGGTCTCTTCCTTAGAGAAGCCGGTAACGGTTATAACTCCCATATACTGACCGGCTTTCTTATAAACCTGATACTCATAAATACCTACGCCCATTAAGGAAAGCTCCATCTTTATACAGGGAGTTTCCTTACCGGCAAAGGTAACCTTTGTTTTTTCAATATTGTCTACCGTAAAGCCCTGAGCCTCAAGCTGAGACTGAAGCGAGGGATAAGAAGCGTCAACGTAGCCCTGCTCGTCAAGAGAGGAATTGTTTGACTTTGACAGATCCTCAACTATAAAGCTTATATTTGAACCGCTTTCATTTTCTACATACATATCGTATACAATACCCGTGCTTGTAAAAGCCGAAGCAGCACTTTCCGGGGACATATCTGACACTTGGTTCAGTGCGGCCAATTCGTCGTCGGCAGCGAAAGTCCAGCCGTCGTCGATCTCGGCGGTCAAACCGAACATTGTACTGGAAAACTTATTTCCTTCAACAGTGCTGTGAACGTAATCTACCTTTTCAACCTCATTGCCGCACGCAGTAAGAAGCATTACGGCGGACAAGCCTATACCCGATAAAGCAAGCTTTAAATTTTTCATACTTTTTTCTCCTTAACATTTTAATTTATTTGTCATAAAGAACAAAAAAGATTGTATCACTTTAACAAATCAATGTCAATCCGCATTTTTAACAACAAGGCAGTTTATATTTTCAAAACACTTGTTAATTTTAACTTTAACTTTCAACCGTCAATTTTTTACTTCTGCCTCTTTTCCCGATAGTTGAAGCTCCCACATTCGTAACATAAACACAGTCATCGCATATTACAAAGCTTTTGGGCATATCCAGGCTTACATAATATATCCTGCCGCTTTTCTGACAGCCGCTTAAATAATCGTTAACGCTGCGCACCACAGAGGTTTTTTCTATATCAAATATTCCTATTACATCATTTTTATGAACAGAAACATCGCTTCCCAATGAAATATACATGCTATCTTCCTTTCCGATAAATATTGTTCATATTTTTTTAATTTACGAACAATATTATATTTTCTCAAATTCACCGTTGATTGCTTTCCATCTGCCGCCCTCTCCTATACCTCCAAAATCATTTTCGTTGCAGCCTGTAATAAAAACCTGTGATTTTACAATATGTTTAAGAATAAACTCGCGCCTGTACTCATCAAGCTCGCTTAAAACATCGTCCAAAATAACGATAGGCTCCTCTCCCCACTTTTCCCCGAACATCTTAGCCTGTGCAAGCCTTATTGCCACGGCAATACTCCGTATCTGTCCCTGACTTCCGTAATCCTTGGCTTTTCTTCCGTTTATCCTGAATTCAATATCATCACGGTGAACACCCACCAATGTGTGACCCAGAATAATTTCCTTTTCAAGATGCGACTGAAGCTTTTCAAGATAAATATTGAGAATAAGATCGTTATCGTTAAGGTTCACTTCCCGTTTTTCCGCAATCGAACTTATATATTCCATTTCAAGAGTCTCACCGTATTTATTCAACTCCTTGTAATATTCACAGGTGTACTTACTTAAAGTATTGAAATATTTAAGACGGCCGCACATAACGTTTACTCCCGCCTTTGCCAGCTCCTCATTCCAAACGGTAAGCTGCAGTCTCTGCGCTTCGCTTATACTGTTGTCCTTTAAGCCCGATAAAAACGTATTCTTTTGCTTTAACGCTCTTAAATAAACCATTGTTCTGTCGTGATGAACTTTATTCATCATATCGGCGGTCTCGTCGCACAGCTCCCTTCTTTTATCGGGATTTCCCTTTACGGTATACAGATCCTCGGGTATAAAAACAATTGTTTTTAACTGAGGGTAGAGCTTCAAAGCGTCCTTATAGGGCAAGCCGTTTATTTTTCTTGTTATCTTATTATAAGAAACGGAGCAGTTTATAATATTTTCCTTGTCGGGATAATTATCGGTAAAAAAGCCTGCTTCTATCTCGCACCTGCTTTTTTCGTTTTCGGGAAGCAGCTCCGCCGCCTTGTTTGTTCTGAAGCTTTTTTCCACAGCGCAGGCTAATGCTTCCATTAAATTGGTCTTACCCTGAGCGTTGTTTCCGCTGATAATATTGGTTTTGTCCGAAAATAAAAAATCCGCCGTTTTTATATTGCGGAAATTTTTTACTTTAAGCTTTTTAATTATCATTTTCTTTTTTTACCTTACAAAAATAAGCTTTTATTCTTGTTTTACCTTACAAACGTAAGTGTTAAAGTCAAATTCTATCTTTTCACCGCCACGCAGCTTTTTTCCGCGCATAGTGCATACTTCACCGTCTACCTTTACAAGACCGTCGTTTATCACCTGCTTTGCCTCACCTCCGGTAGATACGGCGGAGGAAAGCTTTAAAAACTGTTCAAGCTTTATAAACGGAGGAATTACTTCAATTTCCGTTAAAGATTCAGACATTAGTGTTTTTCCTTTCATAATTCAGATAAATATGAACATTTAAAAAATCATTCTTTAGACTTAACCGGCATTACAAGATAGGTAAAATCATCACCCGAAATAGGAACTATTTTTATAGGCGACAAAGCGGAGGTAAACTGAAGCTTTACCTCGTCACATTCGGAATATCTCAGTGCATCCATCATATACCTTGCGTTAAAAGCGATTTCAAGCCTGGAATGAGGATAATCTATTTTCATTTCNTCGTGTATAGAGCCAAGATTGGTATTACATTTAACGGTCAGCTTATCGTTTTCAAGCACGCATTTTACCGGGCTTTTAAATTTTTCGGTAAGCAGGAGAACGCGGTCCAAAGAAGCAGCCAGAACTCTTGCGTTTACAACAGCCTCCGTTGTGGGAGTAAAATCGGTAAATCTTCTGAAATCGATAAAATCACCGTCAAGAACTCTTGTAAAGGTAATATAGTCGTCTCTGTTAAAGCCAACCTGACTTTTATCGATAAGCACGGTAATATCCTTGCCGCTGTCCTCATCGGAAAGTATACGCAAAAGCTCATTTAAAACCTTTGTGGGCACAACAAAAGAGAGGTCGTTATACTCAACCTTTTCCGTTCTCATAGCGATCCTTACTCCGTCCACCGCTACCAAGCTGAATATATTATCCTTTATTTCAAAAAGCACGCCGTTAAGTATAGGCTTAAGATCATTCTGAGCCACTGAGAATACCGTCTGCTTTATCATGCTTTTAAGTATATTTTCCTTGATATTAAAGCTTACGGCAAGGCTCATTTCGGGAAGATTGGGGTAATTGTTTCCCGATACGCCCACAAGCTTAAACTCAACGGTACCGCATTTAATTGTAACCTTTGTTTCGTCCTCGCAGGTAAGCTCTATAGGGAAACCTGAAGGCATTTTCTTAAGCATATCGGCAAGCAGCTTGGCGTTAAGCACCACTTCGCCTTCTTCTTCGGCGGAGATAACGGGTATCATATTCTTGATACCGCTGTCCAAGTCATAGCCCGTTATGGTAATAAGATCGTTTTTAAGGTTGATCAGAAT
>JAAVIG010000026.1 GCA_014796735.1 Oscillospiraceae bacterium | reverse complement strand
TGTCGGGAGCGGGCTGATCCTCGGGAAGCACGGTGAACGCCGCCGCAAGTATCTGGCGTCCCTGCTTTGCGAAGGCCTGCCGCTTAAGCTGAATGTAGTGTATTTCGTTGGGGTCTATATTGCACAGAGCTAAAATTTCCTCGGGACTGCCCTTTATGCAAAGCAGTCTTTGTCCGTTTATCTTCCACAGATTTCCCGCCATTTTCGCACTTTCGGAAAAGGCGTATACAGCCTCCCTTTCATTGGAAAACAGCTCCTTTATGTCGGTTCCGCCGAAGGTGGAGTACAGCAAAATAGCTTTTTCCGCCGCCGAGGTGGGGGCGGGATCGCAGGCTAAAACACATACGTTGTTAAAAAGCGCGGGCTCCTCCGTGAAAACATCGGCAACCTCCATGTGGTTTTTGGTAATGGTGCCCGATTTTTCAACCAGAACGCAGGTGATCGCGCTTAGCTCCTCCATTGCAGCAACGTTTTTCACAAGAGCGTGCTTTCGGTTAAGCCGTCCCGCTCCGTTAAGGTAAAACAGCCGCACAAGCTTATCCGCCTGCGAGGGAATAAAGCACATTCCAACGGAGACCGCGGGGAGGACTATATTCAACAAAACGTCGGTAAGAGTGTTCAGCTCCTCCGTCCTTAAAAAGCAAAGCAGTGCCGCAACCAGCATCTCAAGCAGTCCCATAATAAGTATTACCCTTATGGGCAGCTTCATGCTTTCCTCGAAATGCGAGGGACGTCGGTTTTCCTCGCGCTTTACCGCCGCGTCCTCTCCTGTGGCGAAAACCCTTGCAACAAGACTTCCCGTCATTATCAGGGTGTTCTTGTATATACAGGTGGATTTGGGCAGCTTTTTTTCACTGTCGGAGCCTATTTTTTTGGTTACTGGTGTGCTGTCACCCGAAAAGATCTCCTCGTTCACTGTCAAGTCATCGGCTTCCAACAAATGAGCGTCGGCAGGAACTCTTTCGCCGCCCTGTAATACTATTATGTCGTCGGGAACAAGATATTCCTTTCTCACTAAAGTCAATTCCCCGTTCCTTATCGCTCGGAATTTCATTCCGCCGAGCTTTCTGAGGGTGGTTTCCTTTTCGTACAGCTTCATCTGAAAAATAACGTCGCCCACCGTCATCATAACGGTAAGCAGCAGCATTACCGCACCCGTAACATATTGTCCCGCTATAAACAGCAGCACGACAACAATGACCTGCGCAAAAAAACGGGGACACAGCATGGCTTTTTTAAGGCTGTATGAATCGCCCTCTTCTCCGCTGTCCTCGTTATAGCCGTACATGGACAAACGGTTTTCGGCCTCCTCGGTTGTAAGTCCTTTATATTCGGATTTAAAATTCAAGATCTGTGACATTTTATGTACCTTTCCGTGAAACACCGCCGATCGAATCGATCAATGTGCCTATACCATTATAATATAGACCGAATTCGCTAAAATACCACTCAGCGGCATAATCGGCGTTATACTAATCACTTTTTCTAAAAGGGATTAGTATAAGATATACCTGTTTATATTATTGCATATTTCAGGAAAAAAATCAAGGGGAAATTGCGGAATTTTCACATTGAGCAGATACAAACGGACATGACATAAAAAAAGAATTTCATATAATAAATAAAATACAGCGTTGTTTTAATTAGCAACATTGTATTTAATTTTTTGGTTCAATTTAACACATATGCGGTGTTATAAAACGTGAAATTGTAAATTTTGACGTATAAATTGAATCTGTGAAAATTAAGTGAAAAATGCTTTGGTTATTATTTTTTAAAGCGTGATAAATAAGTGATAATATAGTGAAAAATAATTTTATGTTTATTTTAATTAGGTGTTGTTTTAGTGACATAAAAGTGAAAAATAACCTATAAATGTTTTTTAACATAACAGAACCATATGCCGCCTTTAAGAATATAATATACAATCTGATACTATCACTAAGAAAGGCGGTCAAAAAATGAATATTTCCACACGAGGAATCGACATTTCTTACGCAAACAGGAATCTTGATTTCGAACGCATAAGATCGGGCGGCATAACCTTTGCCATTATTCGCACGGGGTACCGTCAGAAAACGGACGATATGTTTGAAAGCCATATAAAAAACGCGGTAAAGGCGGGGCTGAATGTTGGCGTGTACTGCTACTGCCTTGCAAGAACTCCCGCGGAGGCGAGGAAAGAAGCGGAACATGCGTTAAGTCTGATAAAGCCGTATAAGCTTACTTATCCCGTTTTTTACGATATTGAAGACCCGAAGGTTTTGAGTCTGTCACGAGCTAAGCTTACCAATATAGCGCTTGCTTTTCTGGAAAGAGTTGAACAGGAAAATTACCGCGGCGGGCTGTACGCCAATCCGTCAATATTGGAAAACAATTTATCAAGCGATAAAATTTTAAACAGGTACGATCTGTGGCTTGCCAATTGGACATACGATCCCGCTATTCCGAGCAAGTACAACTACGGACAAAAAATGTGGCAGTGGGGAGCGGACTATATTTACGGCGCAAGGGAAAAAATCGACTGCAATATCTGCTATGTGGATTATCCCGCCATAATCGCCGCAAATAATCAGAACGGACCGGGCGGAAGCGAGCCCGAACCGGAGCCCGGTATAGGAGATATGGTGCTGTTCAGCGGAGGAAGACATTACGCGGCTTCGGAATCGGATAGCCCTGTGGGCAGGGTAAGGACGGCGGGAACCGCGCAGGTGACCAATGTCGCGCCCGGTACGGCTCACCCCTTCCACTTGATAGGCGACAGCTCCAATGTTTACGGCTGGATAGACGAAAATTGCATTTTCCGTCATGGAGCGGGGGCGGTGGCTAAGGCTACGGCGGCTTTGAATTTAAGGGAGTCTCCGAAAAGCGACAATGTGCTGACGGTTATCCCGAACAGAGATACGTTTATTATTTTTAGGGAGTTTAGTGTGTCTAAAGACGGAGTGCAGCTGAGAAAGGCGGCTTATAATGGGTTTATGGGGTATGTTAATGCGGATTATTTTTCTTTATAGGTGTTGTCTGACACGCAAAATCCAAAATTTCAACAGCCTTTTGAAATTTTGAAAAACTTGCAAATTTTTGTGCAAAGTAAACAAAACGTAAAAATAAGCGGCAATAAGCAAAATTATTGCCGCTTATTTTTGATTTAAATCCATAATTTTAAGCCTCAGCATTAACATATCGGAAATATGTGCGATAAATTCCAAGTTTCATACCTTTGGGCGGAAAGTTGGGAGTTTCTTGCATAGAGGCTTCAAGCTTTCGAAGACCGGGGTTGCTAATAAAAAACATAGGATTTGCTCCTTTCGTGAAATTAAAAAAGCGTAAACGTCAAACCCGCCCACCTTTTCCTCACACTACCCATATGGTAAAATAAAGAAAACAGCACCCATACGGTAAAAAGTTCACAAAGCTTTATGTATAGAACCCGATTTTTTGGCAGTCATATAAATATCCTTCCACTCGCTTGAGTAATTTTTACCAAACACTACGTTATAAGCCGAGACAAGTCCGTCGGAAATAATAACGCCGCGAAACGGAATAAGAGTGGCGCTGAGCATGATTGGCGGCGAACGATAATAAAATATTTCCTCCCAGCTTGATATAATTCCGCTGACAAGGTAGACCTCCTCAGTATGTGAGGAAATAAAAATTGAACCCGATTTCAGATTCCTCTCAAGTATAAAATCATCACATACCCTTCTTTTCCACCCCTCTATAATTTCGAGGCTTTCCTTGGAAAATCCGTAACTGTGTTTTTCAAGATATTCATCAATTAGCTTCACATTATCCCACAAGGCATTTGCGATTTCCTTTACTTCAACGATGTTCAGATTCTGTGCCCCGTGAATTTTACCGATATCCGGATTCACATTCAATTTTTCGTTCACAAAATCCAGAATCGGAAACCACAGCTCATAAAAAAGCTCCGCATCCTCTTTGCTTAGTGTCATTTCAATATTCCTCCATTTAATTTATGTTCCAAGGCAAAAGCTCTTCAAACGAAAGTCGCAGCTGCACAGCTTCTCGAAAATACGGCGAATAAATTCAAACGGCTTTGCTCCCGCGGCCTTTGCCGTTTCAACAACCGAATAAATCACAGCAGTCGCCTGTGCTCCTTTTTCGCTGTTCGAAAAAGGCCAATTCTTACGGCCGATCACAAAAGGTTTGATCGCGCGCTCGGCGGCATTGTTTGTAAGTTCAAGTCTTGGGTCGTTCAGAAAAGCCGTCAGAGATTTTTTCTGCCCCAACGCATAGGATATCGCCTTTCCTGTAAGGCTTTTGGGCACAGCTATCCCTTGGCTTTTCTCACACCATTCAAAAAAATCCTCTGTGAGCTTTTGAGATTTTTCTTTTCGTATAGCGGCAATCTCAGCAAGAGAATAAGGGGATTTTTCGGTCTCTGCCGCAAAAATTTCTTGGATTTTCAGAAATCCCTGCCCCGCTAACGTTGTGTAATCCCTTTTGTCGCACCGGACGTCCAAAGCATTCTTAAAATACCGTCTCACGTGCGCCCAACAGCCTACTCTGACCGCGTTTATCACATCATATTGCCGCAGCCCGTCGCAGTGGAGATATCCAAAGAAGCTTTTTAGGAATTCCGCGGGATAATCACCCTTTCTTCCGTTTCGGTAATCGTACAAAACTATTTGCCTTTCCGAAAACTTCCCTGTCCTGTAAAGCCACATATACCCATTGACAGGCTTTTCTCTGCCGTTTACACGGTTGACTTGAAGCGGCATTTCGTCCGCGTGAATAATATTTTCCCGGAGCAAAAGACCGTGCATACAGTCATATAGCGGCCGCAGCAGCTCCGCTCCCGCAATCAGCCAATTATACTAATAACCATTTTGACACAGGAAAAAATAAAGTCAAAATGGTTATTACACCCAAAGCACTATTAACCAATTAAAAACCATTTTTCCATTTTTAATTGGTTAATAGTATTAGACATAGATTGTCTTGAGATATTGACGCCCATTCTGTGCAGTTCTTGTTCCAATCGATACAACGGAACCGCTTTACAAAATTTCTCATTGATTATATACGCAAGCAAGGACGGAGACGCGAGGCTGTGATCGAACAAAGGCAGTGGTGACAAAGCCGTTTTAATATTTCCCGATATTCCGTTCAGATCACATTTTTTTCAGGCATATTTTTTCCTTCTGTGTTCAATAACCTTAAGCACAGCAGGGGTATATTCAATTTCACGATAGCTGTCATAGCCGATACAAACCATTTCCGATTGACATCTATCGCAGATTTTTTCCACATCCGAAATATCGTATTCCTTGATCTCAACCGGTAAATTTTTGTATATTTCCTTATAGCTGCGCTTGGGCGCTCTAAGATATAATCTGACCTCTTGCTTTATGGGAACCGGATTTTCTTCATTTTCTTCAAAGAAGGAAAGCTGTCCGCAGTTCTCAATTCTTTCGCTTGAGGACGCATATGTTTTCATTACGGCTAATCTTAACAGTTCGTTGACGCGGTTCAACTCATTTTTCAGTTCATTGATCTCTGCTTCCGCGTTCGTGAGTTCAGCGGATAAATATTTTATATGTTTTTCGGAGTAGTGCAGACGTGCCGACATTTCGGTATACGACAAATTTTCAAACATCTGTACTCACTCCTTTCGACATTTTTTCCTCTTTAATTATACCATAAAAACAAGAAAAAAGCTTGTTTTTACGGGCTTTTTTCTTAGAGAAATATTTCGTTCGTTTTTGTGTATTATGCTTCAATTCAGACCGCTTTTTCTGTTGAAAACTTTTGTGCCTTCAAATTTTCGTAATATTTGATCTCTTCAATATGCAGTCCCTGCAGCAGCCACTCCAATTCTTCCCCGCTGACGGTGTACTTGTCCTCGGTTATATGCCGCGGAAAACGGAATTTTACTTTTTCAATGCGTTTGTAAAGTAAGCAAAATCCGTTTCTGTCCCAATACAGAATTTTGATCTTGTCACAATGGCGGTTGTGAAACACGAACATCATATCTGACAGCGGATCTAA
>JAAVIG010000025.1 GCA_014796735.1 Oscillospiraceae bacterium | reverse complement strand
TACTATTATCCAATTAAAAACTTGAAAAAATGGTTTTAATTGGATAATAGTGCTTTGGGTGTAATATCCATTTAAACTTTGATTTTATATTGTGTTTAAATGGATATTAGTATAAAAAGGGATTGGTATTAATAGGTATAAAATTTGACGGCGCGATAATTGACAATAACATGTAAAAGTGCTATAATAACTGAGAATATCAAGCTTTTTATTTGATTTGACAAAAGGAGATATAAAAAATATGAAATTAGGAATGGGAATGTAAAGGCTAATTTCATGTATTCTCTTATAAATCTATAAAAGGCTTTATAATCGGTAAATTTGGGGTTTTAAGCGAATGTTGAAATCCATATAATTCTTCTTATTTTCATGTATTTTTATATGAGATTGGTGCGGAATTGGTGCGGAAAGAGAGTTTGACACATATAATAAGAAAGCCCTTTTTGAGGGGTTGAAATAAGTCTGTTGTGGCTGTGGTAGTATGGCGATGATGGGCTTATTTTTATGTAAGTAAATATCAAATTGTTTATGATACAAGATAACGTTGTAGACACTGAAAATATCACTAAATTTTTAAGTTGTATATTGAAAAAAGTTGTTGAATATGCTATAATTGTGATGGTCATCCCACAAAGGAATATTTTAATAGAAAAATGGAGTATTTGAATGGAATTAAAACAAACTGTAGAATCATTTATTAGACAATCTTCCGAGGGAAGTTACTGGGATTTTAAACAGTGTTGGCATAAAGATAGTGCTGATTTACTCAAAGATATTATTTGTATGGCTAATAATACAACTATTGATATGCGTGATGGATATATTATATTTGGCGTAGAAGACAAAACATACAAAATTATTGGTGTTTCGGAAGACAACAATAGAAAGAATCAAGAAAATATTATCGGATTTTTAAGTTCTAAATTATGGTCTGGTGAAGAAATTCCAGATGTGGATGTAAAAACTATTAAAATTGATGGAAAAGAAATCGATGTGCTTATCATTCACAATCATGATGTTACCCCGTATTACTTGCTACAAGACTATTCAAAAAATACAGTCACAGAAAAAAACAAAACAGTTCTCCGTGCAGGCGTTATTTATAGCCGAATCGGCGATAGAAATACAAGCTCAGCAGAATGCGCCACCAAACAAGCCACAGAATTTTTATGGAGAAAAAGATTTGGCTTGATTGGTTCAGATGAATTTAAGGTTATTAAACGTTTACAAAATGTTGATGGTTGGTACTCAACTGATGAATATGATACACTTTTCAATAAGGAATATAGTGATATTAAAATAGAAAGAGATTGTAATTATAATCTTGAGGTAAAAATAAATCAAGGAAAAGCAGAAACGGGCACTTGGGTAATGGATTTTCCGTATTTATTTACTTCCACTGTTAATTGGAACATAGGTAAAGAAGAGATTGGACGAAGATCAAAATGGGATATTTTTTTAGGCGGTAGAAAATTAGATATTTCAATTTATGGGGTACAAGCCACTAAACAAACATACTATCATATTGAACCCAATATGACTTATATAGAAAAGTTAGGCATATATCTTAATAAATTTTCAGATTATGTTCAATACTATTACTATCTGCAAGATAGCGTTGAACATCTTGCGTATAGACTTTTTTTCACTATGCAGTGCTATAGAGATGACCAAAAATATCTAAATAAAGCATTTACGGTTATACCAGTATTTGAAAGTGAGCAGGAACACACTGAATTTATTGAATATGTTAAAATACATAAGGATAATTTTAAAATAGATGTTGAATCACAAAGCGTAGAAGAAATGTTCCCTTTTTATACACAAACAGTCGATACAGTAATTGTTTATAAACTTGGAAAAACCTTAGTTCAATGGTTGGATAACTGGAGATGCCGCTGTTTGGATGAACAAAACGATGAAATTTAATAAAACACAGTCACAAAAATATTGTTTCTAAAAATAACATAAAAATATGTAAACTCTAACCGTTATGTACCCACATAGCGGTTATTTTAATAGAATAAACCTAAAAAGAAAGGAACAGAAAAATGAACGAAAAAATAATCAAACCCGGAGTAGTCAAAAGGATAACCGACCAAATCAAAGACAAAAATCCCCTATGTACCCCTGAAGCGGTAGACGATGTTCTGACCGCTTTTTTTAATGTCATAACAACTGCAATTGCAGAAGGTGACAGCATTATTCTAAACGGATATATGGTTGTCAAACCTCAACATAGAGCAGAAATCGTAACAAGTGGCAATATAGGCAAAAAAACTATCGTTCCGGAACATTATGCAGTAAGGCTAAAAGCAGGTACTCAATTAAAGGAAGCGGCTAAACAATTAACAGAAAAACAGATAGGAGGAAACAATGAATAGGACTTTAAGCAGAAAAGAGCTAATTAATGCTGTTTCAAGTGTTGTAAATAATGGTGGGACTAACGTTACCAATTACAACACATTCGAGATATATGATGCAACTGATCCTGATAAAGTGGCAAGGATAGTAAACCAGGAAATTACGGATTTGTTTACTAAGATTGGGAATTCGATTAAGTGAGTCAAGACTTGTTAATGTGTGGGGCGGAGCAATATTCGCCCCCATGTTACTTTTTTATTGCACAAAACTCTTGAAATTTGAGATATTATATGCTATAATCAATATAGAAATCTCAAAAATCACATTTTTTGAGAATATATGTCGAAAAAACGGTTTGATACAATTAAAAGATGCTTATTTTGTGCTATTGATAGGAGGAAATATGTCTACTCCAAACAAACAACCCTTATACAAACTTTTCCACTATGATATAGAAAGCTATAAAAAAGAATATGAACGTCGATTTAATGATGAAAATACCATACACCTTGATATATCCGTAAGTGGTAACCCTGCTTTTGTGTGTCAGACAGTGGATATATACAAAACCCTTCTATCTATTGAAAAAACAGATAAAAAGGTAAATTTGTTATGCAGTAATTTACCCAAAATAGCACTTGAACAATTTGCACAAAGATGTCTGATAGATGAAATCGTTCTGACCAACAATATTGAAGGCATTCATAGTACCCGTAAGGAAATCAAACAAGTATTATCAAATCTTTCAAAAGAGGATAAACACAAACGTTTTTCCGGATTAGTAAAAAAATATAATATCTTAATGCAAGGTGATAATGTTGATATTGACAACTGCCAAAGTATCAGAAGTATTTACAATGATATATTCTATGAAGAAATCAAAGACAGTGACCCCAACAACTTACCGGACGGTGAATATTTCAGAAAAAATCCTGTCAGCGTTTATTCTGCAACAGGCAAAGAAATACACCGTGGCTTGTCACCTGAAAAAGAAATAATTGAAGTTATGGAAAAAGCTTTAAGTTTCCTCAAAGATGATAACATAAATATGCTTTTAAGAATATCAATATTTCATTATCTTTTTGGGTATATACATCCTTTCTATGACGGTAATGGACGTACAAGCCGATTTATAAGCAGTGCCCTTCTTGCAAAGGAGCTAAACTATTTGATAGGTTATCGAATTTCATATACCATTAAAGAAAATATCTCGGAATATTATAAATCCTTTGATATATGCAATTCAAATAAAAATAGGGGTGATTTGACACCGTTTGTTGAAATGTTCTTAAATATTATTGACATTTCCGAAAAACAACTTTGTGAAGCTCTTGAAAAGCGTAATAATATGCTGCGACATTACCGTACTTTGATTGAAACATTGCCGGCTTCAGAGGATAATGATATATTTGATTTGTATAATTATCTGATACAAGCCGCTTTGTTCGCAAATGATGGTATATCGACAGGCGAACTAATGAATTATTTGGATATGTCCTATAATACATTAAGAAAAAAGTTAAAAATACTTCCCTCCGAATTGCTTATCAAAAGCAAACAAGGTAATAATTGTTTATACAGATTGGATTTAGATAAGATTGATGAACAGATAATAAAGAAATAAAATATTGATTATTAGTTGAAAGACTGTTGCTTATGACTTTTGTCGTTTGTGGCGGTCTTTTTATTTATAGGAGAAAAAATGATGGAAGAAGAAAAAAGTATACAATACATATTGAATGAGAATAAAGGAATAGTAGCAATACCCAAAGATGAAGCAAAACTGGTGGAATATCCGGTTAAGTATAAACTGAAAAATGCTTTTGAGGTATTTGTCAGAGTAAAAGGTACTGAAAATTATTGGATAAGTAACTACGGACGGTGTATAAATAATCTTAACCGCAAAGATAAAACTACTTTTTATGAGCATAAACAGGGAGATCATTATACGATTTTTGAGGTTGAACGAGCTGAAGTGCCGATAACACAGAAAGGTAAACCAACAAAACGGAGAAGCAAACAGACAAAAACCAAGATTATAGAAAGCAGATACAAACGTGAAACATCAGCAGAAAATTTAGTTGCAGAAACTTTTTTGGTCCAGTATTATGGAAGAGTCAAAATATGGCACAAGGACGGTGACAAGTACAATAATTGGTATAAGAACCTTCTGATGGTAACACTACAAGATTATAAAAAATTGCTTAAAGGAGAAATCACATGGCAAGAATTAAATCTTGAGCAAGAATACATAGAATATGAAAACAAGGCCAGTTCAAACGCTTATCGGGTTTATAATGGCATTAGAGCAAGATGTAAAGATACAAAAAATGATGATCGTATTCGCAAATGCTATGATGAAGTTACTATGTGCCAAGAATGGAAAGACAATCCTAAGTCTTTTGTTAAATGGTATCTGGAGCACTATTATGAATTTGATGATGAAGAAATGGATGTTGACAAGGATTTGCTTAGTGGTGACTCTAAAATATACAGTCCCGAAACCTGCTGTATTCTTCCAAAGTCTTTAAATGCAATCCTTGCTAACTGCAAAAAGCATTATCATGAAGACCAAAAGCAAAACGAAGAAAGCACTTTACCATTCGGTGTAAAATATAATGGTAAAAAGAAAAAATATTACAGTAATATTGTATTTACAGGTACAGAAAAAAATATAAAATTATCAGAATGGGACACAGCAGAAGAAGCCTTTAAGGAATATAAGATGATGAAACAGGCAGATATGTTTATGGTGGCAGCACGATATAAGAATAGGATACCGGATTATATCTATCACAAGCTTTTGGAAGTTGAAATAAAGCCATATTGATGATAAGTTTAAATTTAAAAACTTAAATATTATATAGGGTGTATCGGACATAATTGTTCGGTATGCTCTATTTTTTTACTTTTTTGGCTATAAAATCTTGAAAAATCGGTTAAAAAATGGTATAATAAAGTAAAAACAAATGGAAATATAATAGAAAGTAGTAAATATTATGCTTACACGAGAATAGAATATATTTTTTGCAAAGAAAATTTTTGTGGAATTGGTGTATAATGCAG
>JAAVIG010000024.1 GCA_014796735.1 Oscillospiraceae bacterium | reverse complement strand
CTACAAAATATGGAAATCCAGATTTAAAGCGAAGACCCACCTATATAGAGCGATAAAAAACAGAACACTATTAGAAGCAGAAAACGCATTTGCTTATTAATAAACCCTTTAAACCACTTCAAATTGTAAACAAGGAGTTCAAATCTTAGAACCTTAAATTTTTACTTGACGTTTTTAACATTTTTACGATTTCGTCTTTAATTTCCACAAAAAATCCATGCGTATTAAATCGCTTGGATAATGGATTTATAAGTAATCCCCCTCAAATTCCAAAATCAACGGTTTCGGATTTTGAGGGGGAATTCACTAGGCTATTCGATGGATGTTGCTATTTCACTCAAAATGTATCCATCCGTAGCATCTATATACGTTATTTTATTCTTTAACACGTCAGTTGAAGTTACATTGTATTTCCACGATAGATGTATAGTGTTATCGTCCATAGTAAAAATTACTAGAGATATGGATTCTATTTTTGTACCTATACTCAACACAACCATTTCACGACTTTTTTCTTCTGAAATTTTAGGAACAATATCTAATTCAATTCCTTGCTGATATGTTCCCTGCACAGAAATTGGAATACCATCATTTGTTGCTATTACTCTGAAGAGTCCATTTTCAACAGGAATTCCACAATAAAGCTGTTCTAAAGTAAATACTCGCAAGTCAGTCCTATCCTCGATATCTATCAATGAAAAGCTCTGACCTGAAATATGCATAACACTACGTACGCTCATTAAGGCAAGAACTGCATCATTGGGGGTTAGTATTAGTTGTGATGAAAAAATCCCATTAATTTGGCGTGGAATATTCGTTAATGGATCTCGAATTATCTCAACATCTCCGCCATTCATATTTGACAAATCATCTATAGACAAATCTTCTTGTATCATACTGCTGTCGATTGGAAGTTCTTCCAATACGGTTTGAGCATCTGGGATTTTTGTACAACCAGCAAGTAACAGAATGCAGACAGTAGCACTAATTAGAATATATGCTTTTTTCATAATACATCCTTTCAGTTAATGGCGATAGGAAAGGGGACGCTAATTTGTGCACCCTTCTTCTCAAAGTTTAGGAAAGCGTTGCAGTTCCGCCATAAGCATTGATAGGAGAAATATTTATGATGCCATTTTCCTCAATAGTCAGCATAAAGACGTTCCAATAGGTCCCACTTGACTCTGTGTCAATTGTGAAGCTTGCTATAGCTGTGTTGCTGGATCCTCTGTAAACATTTACATTAGCGCCTGAATTTGCCATAGCAGTAGATGTTTCTGAAGTTCCGGTACTATAATCATGAACATAGAAGTAGTATATTCCAGGTGTAAAAACGTGAATAGTAGTAACTTCAGGACCGAACGAAGTAGTATCATCATAGTCCAAGTCAACTGCATATTTACCGAACTCCGAATAATAGCTTCCATCTGTGTAATAGGAACTCTGTTCATAGTAAACATGGAATCTTCCATCGCCGATTACACTTGGACCAACAATATGTGAATCCAGATCGTACGGCGTTTCGCCCCATTTTAGTACAATACGGAGGCTGTCAGTTTCCACAATGCCAACTGCATCAAACGCATCCTTGATTGCTTGCTGCTGTGCCTGAGTGAATCCAATTGCTTTTGCTGAACTGATTATTGCACCGCGTGCATCAAGAAATGTGGCATTTGTAGTCAATCGATACAGAGAACGATAGAAAACTTTTGCCCAAGTCGTTTGAAGAATATCGCTTGTTCTACTGTCAGTCATCATTTTATATGCAGCAAAATTAAATATTCCGCTATTTGTATGGACGCCGCCATTATCTCCGGTCCCTGTGTATCGGCTATTATAGTGTTCCGGCTGATAATATAATGACGGGTCTTCCATGCTTCTAATTGCTCCATCAGAATCTTCTGCAATTAACCAACGACCACTGTTTGTTTTCCCTTCAATCAGATTCCCCAAGATATCGGCATAAGCTTCATTTAGTGCTCCGGATTCGCCAGAGTAAGTTAAGGTTCTGGATGCACCATCACCTACGACATAATTAATTACCGCATGAGTAAACTCATGTCCAGCTACATCTAGAGCAGCTGCATAATTACCTGCATCACCAAATACCATCTGCTGCAAACTGCTGCTCCAAAAAGCATTTGCATAATTGCCAGTGAAAATAAGATTGATATCATCATAGTCGTAGCTGACAACTATTTTTGCGTCATATCCATCATATGATTGTCGCCCTAAAATGTTGCTGTAGTAGTCATAAACATCAGACATATTTGCATGAGCAGATACAGCAGTTCGATTTAAAGTTGTTCTGAATTCTACCAGCTGACCAGGTAACTGCGGTTGTGTCCATAAAAAACCACCAAATGTGGTTTTATAAGTTTCCAAATTTCTTATCGAGTCTCTTAACCAGTATGTACCGTTATTTCCCTGAGCATAAAAGGTCCTTTCAGTATTGCCCAAGTCTCTAGCATGAATCACATAAATACTTGTTCCTTCGTTGTTTTCGGTTACGCTATAAATTTCACTGGCATTATAATCATTTGCGTATATATAGTAGGTCAAATCAATATCGAGATGTTCTCCATCGCGCAGAATAATCTCATCTTCATCACCAATTTCTACAATATCTTCAACAATCTCAGTTCTATCATCGCTATAATCAGTCGGTAATCCTATACTCGTGCTGTATCCACTAATCTTGACAGCGTAAACAAGAGCCGGCTGCTCTGCATCATCAACAGCATAAATTAAGAGCTCTGGATCAATTGTAATTGCAGCTTTAAACGCTTCAATTACGGTATTTTTGCCCATATCATCAGTAACAAGCCCACTTAAATATTCATCAACATCCGGAGTGGACAATAAGTGCTCGATCGCTATGCTACAAGCCTGTTCTATATCAATGGATGGTGCAGTATTTACATAATTAATACTATTATTGTATGTGCTGAATAAGCCACTGACTTTCCCAGCACTGTTTGCTGCAATAATAATTTGACTGCCGAGAACCGGTACGCCATTTATATTATTGCTTAATCGGAAAAATCGTTCTTCGTCTGCTTCACCATCTATGACTGATTGAACAGTTATATCCTGAGGATCTGCAAAGAAGCTATCACCAAATAGGGAAGAAGCAGAATTCAGCACTTCAGCTGCATCTGCTGCAGTGTTTACAAGCGTGTCTGTAAAAGTACCGTCAATTGTGCGAATATTTCCGTTATTATCAAAAATAACTTCGATTATTCCGTTGGATATGAGTTCCTCAATGTCACCCAAATCAATAATATCGTCAGTCAGGTTATCTTCGTTTGTCCATCTTGCGTAGAGGGTAATATTCTCTGTAACAACCGAATCAAAGTCATATAAAACTGTTAGTTTGCTATCGCTATACCAGCCGACAAAAATGTACCCATCCCTTACTGGGTTTGTGGGACATATCACTTGATCACCGCTGCTGACAGTTTGAGAAGCCACTTTGCTACCGCCATTCGATTCAAAGGTTACAGTGAAGGTATCCTCCTGAATATCAGGAAGTCGATATGTTACTATCGCTTTGACTTCAACAGTCTCATCGGCTACCAAAACTACCTCTGAAATTTCAATCGTCTGGGTGGTGACTTCATCGGCTTCGAATGCAGTTGCCGACACAGGAAGTATAGCAACCAAAGAGCTTATTATCGCCAGACACAAGAATATCGACAGAATGGTATTCCTCTTTTTTTTGTTTATTTTCAGTATCACAATGATTATACCGTCAGTCAGTAACGTCAAGACAAATAAAAATGTAATATTACTGTCAACACCAGTATTCGGGTTTGACTCTACATCATCGCCAGTGACAATCTGCGTATTGTTGCCATCATTGTTATTTGTATCAGGCTGTACGCTGACATCATCATTGTTGTCACCAGTATCGGGTTGTGCGCTTTCGGTATTGTCGATATCACCAACGTCAGTCTGCTTACTGCCATCACTGTTGCTGACTTCGGGTTCAGGTTGTGTGGTGACCTTAGACTCAGGCTGTGTGGTGACCTCAGGTTTAGGCTGTGTGGTGACCTCAGGTTTAGGCGGCGTTTTTGGCACATATGTAACAATCAAAGTTACTGACTCACTAGCATTCAAAACATCAATCTGCTTTGTTGCCACCGAATCATCAGCTAATTTATATTCCTCAGGAATCAGACTTTCCAACGATACATTCACAATAGCTGTATCACTCGTGTTTTTCACAGTTAGCGTGGCTGTGATCGGTTCATCTGACAAGTACTCTTCTTTGTCTGTCGTTAAAGTAGCTTCAATTCCGTCTTGTAAACTCATAACTTCAAACATATCCTCATAGTCTTGCACTATAACCTTGTCAAGGCCTGCGACCCTTTCCCCTGAGACAGCATTGACTATTGTCATGGGCAATACTGCAGCCAACACTATGAGCAATGTTATTGCCGCTACCATAATCTTCTTAAATCTCATTCGTACACCTCCATAAGTTTTATCTGAATCCGTGAAACCCATGCTTAAAATTTGCTCTATCCATTGTGCAGTAAGAATTCCAGGCTTTTAGCGATTTCATCCGTTGGATGAAACTAAGCAAAACCAAAAATCCGTTATGTTACAAGGCTTTAAGACATTTTCTCATCGAGTTTCACGGATTTAGGAATTTGTTTTATCAATTCATCCAATGTCTTACAAGTTTGATACTGTTTATGCAAAAAACTTGATACAATATCGTCGGGCAATAAATCCTTTTTAATGATTTGAATCTTTTCCGTCAAATCTGTTTTGTATCTTGAAATAAAACCACCGGAATCATAATATTTCAGTGAATCATAATCGCAAAAATTTACAATACTTTCGGATTTCATAGTCAACACCTTATATTAATTTAAGCTCTTTGACCATATTCCCGTTAATAATCAAGACTATTGATATTTAAAAGAAAATCATAAATACCAATCATAAGGATTCCGTCTTCAGTATATCAAGGTGAAGACGTATCCTTTACGACAATAATTTTTTTGAACGAATCGTCTATACGCAGCAGGGAATCTGTTTCCTGCTGCATTTTTCTGTGTCAAGAATGGCAAAAGCAGATTGCACGTAATACCGTTTTGATCCTTTATTACATACAAAATCAACCTCAAGCTGTTTACGAATCAATTTCCCGTCTCTATCTTTTTGGCTTACAACAACCAAACCTATATCCACATTAAAATCTCGACTTAAAAGTTCGTTAAATATAATATTTTCCATTGTATGATTTTCTTCAATTTGACGGAAATTTATCCTTGCATTTCTTAATCCAACATCGGTAAAATAATACTTTCGCTTCAAGCATTGCACACAACAAGGTATCAGAATAGCTTTTGTCAAAAATAATTTTGCTCAAAACAAATCACCTTTCATTCTGTAAATTTTGCCATTTGTAAAAAACATTATTATTTATGATTTTTAGTGTCGTTTATTGATAATCAAATAGGAAATATTACCAAATATTACCTAACATCAAATGTGTATTTTAATTGTTAAGTATTTAGTTCAAAATATATCTTATCAAAAGTTTACTTCATAAATTCATAAAGTTATGTTAAATCAAAAGGTAAAATGGGATAATATGCAATTATCCATACTTGGCTTGTCCCTTTTAACAATACCACACAACTCCTCAAATTTCAATACAAAACGACCTGAGCGGTCAAAATTTGACGATGAACGGTATTTTTATTTTCTATCTTAACAAATTTCAATATAAATTCAAGCACCTTAGCGCAAGATGCGTGATTTTAACCTGAAATGCATTTTCTTATTTGATACCTTAAATCTTTGTCGATGTCGTTCGATTAATTATAACATATTTTTATGTATTTTTTTGCTTGATGTCAAAATTATCCGCCATAATGTCAAAATTGGACATTTGTGGGACATTCAAAAAGGCTTGTCTTAATAAATTAAAGTATACTGTATTTAAGAAAATTTTTCAATACATTTAGCGCAACGTGTCGAAATACAGCGCAACGTGTAATTTCATCGGCGTTTTTACCAATAACTTACTGCTGGTTTTTGTTAATTTTTCACATTAGTTTGATTTATATTTGACCTCCAATATTTATTTGAATCCAGTTATTATGTTACCCATTTATGATCACCTTTTTTTCTTGTAACCATATCTCTTCTCTTCTGCGATAAATATTGTCTTGAAAGAGTTGTTTTCCCAGAACAATATCAACATGTCATTTGCTATATTATCTATTTTTTCTCTTTAATGGTGCCTCACATTCCCATAGGTTTGTCTAAATGTAAATCCAAAATTATAAAAAATTCGTATCAACACTTCAATTTAACTGTATATTTTATACTACAATAATAAGTAATTGTTTACATTATTGAAATGGCTTTCCCTTATCTGCTATAATTGTGTTATGCCGAAAAAACAAAGAATTGATCGGCAAATTTATTATTCAAAAGGAGCAAATATTATGAATAGCAAATACACCCCCGAAACTAAACAACAAATCTTCGCTCACCTTGAATCCTGCGAGTCAGTTAACTCAATAGCAAAAAACACGGGAATACCGCAAAGCACAATCTATTCGTGGATTAAAACAGCAAAAAAAGATTCAGAAAGCTTTGAACTCATTAAATCTTCTGATTATAAAACGCTTCAACGACAAAATGAGCGTCTCAAAACTATTATTAAGATCTTGAAAACCGTTAATTGCTGCGTAGGTTCTCCTTTGAAAGATAAGCTAAACGAGCTTGAAAAGCTATATGGACAATACAGCGTTCACGTTTTATGTGATGCGCTTGATGTTCCAAGAGGAACATTCTACAATCATATTAAACGTAACAAACGTGATGATACTTACTATGCCAAGCACCGCGAGGAGCTTCGTCTAAAAATTCAAGAAATCTTTGATGAAAGCCGACAGATTTATGGCTCGGATAAAATTCTCGCTGTTTTGCAACGTGAAGGGTATCGCACAAGCAAAAAAATGGTTTTGGAGCTTATGCGTGATATGGGACTTACAAGTATTCGCCAAGATGCTAAGAAAATGTACGGCAAGGAAATACGAAAATGCAAAAATCATATTAATCAGAATTTCAACCCTGACACACCAAATCAAATATGGGTAAGCGATGTTACATATTACAAATTCAATGACAAGGTGCTTTACATCTGCGCCATTATCGACTTATATTCAAGAATGGTTATCAGCTATAAAATCGGTAAGAAAAATTCCACGAATTTGGTAAAATCTACCTTTAAACAAGCTTATGAAACACGCAATCCTCAAAAATTAATTTTTCACACTGATAGAGGTTCAAATTATCGTTCATACACAATGTGCACATATTTAAAATCATTAAAAGTCACGCAGTCTTTCTCTAGTGCACATAACCCTTATGATAATTCCGTAATGGAATCATTCTTTTCCACAATGAAGCGTGAGGAACTATATAGAACAAAATACCGTTCCGAGCAAGAGCTGCGAAACGGTATTGATCAGTATATCGCTTGGTATAACACGATTCGCCCGCATAGAGCGGTAGGAAACAAGACACCCTTAGAAGTGGAAACTGCATTTGCCGATAAATAAACATTTTATATCACTTCAAATTGTAAACATGGGGTTCAAATCTTGGTACTTTGAATTTTTACTTGACGTTTTTAACATTTTTACAATTTCGTCTCTAATTTCACATAAAAAATCCAAGCGTATCAAACCGCTTGGATAAAGGATTTATAAGCAATCCCTCTCAAATTCCAAAATCAAAGGGTTCGGATTTTGAGGGGGATTCACATGGGTTGGGTAAAGGGATTCGAACCCTTGATCTTCAGTGCCACAAACTGACGCGTTAACCAGCTACGCTATACCCAACATATTAAATTTCAAAAAAACCGATATATAATCAAATAAAAATAACAATGGCACGCCACAAAGGATTCGAACCTTTGACCTACCGCTTAGAAGGCGGTTGCTCTATCCAGCTGAGCTAGTGGCGCATTTATACTTAAGTGCAACCCAAAGCCGCGCTTGCCGCACTTGTTTTTTCATATTTAACTTTGCCTAACAAATCAAAGTCGATTTGCTATATTGGAGCGGGTGATGGGAATCGAACCCACGTGTTCAGCTTGGAAGGCTGACATTCTACCATTGAACTACACCCGCATTTAATGCTTAATTATTATAACATTTGTTTTAATTCTTGTCAAGAGTTTTTAAAAAATTTTTTTCAAATTTTTACCGATTTGCAAAAAACTTGGTATCATTTTGTCCAAAACGTACATGCAGTATTTTAAACTTTAAATCTCATAACTAATACTGCATTAACCGCAACATTTTATCTCACCATTTGATATTAGCTTTATATTAGCTTTTCACACCATTTTATATGATAAAATACACAAAATACAACCCCTATTATTGGTCAAAATATAAATTATCAGGAAACCACTTGAATATTTACAGTTTCCATGCTATAATGGAAACCGATAAAATAATATCGGTTTCCGAGGGGGGTTAAACTTATGAATCTGCGTGAACGCATAATCGGTGCTGCAACAAAGCTATTTCTAAAGTCGGGGCAGCAATTTACCATGCAGGAGGTTGCAGCCGCACTGAACATCAGCAAAAAGACCATATACACGGTCTATTCGTCTAAGGAATTACTGCTGCTGGACATGATCGACACTCTGTTTGATGATATACACCGCAAAAAGGCGGAGCTTGCTGCCGCTCCAAAACCAGTTGAGGAGCGGATCAGATCGGTCATAGTGGCTCTTCCCGAGCAGTACGCCGCAATCGATTTTCGTGTGCTTAACGATCTGGACGAAAAATACCCCGCGGCTGCTCAAAAAGTGCGGGAGCATCTGAAAACCGGCTGGGAACCCACCATAGCCTTATTGGAGGAGGGTATGGCGGCAGGAAGAATACGTCGTGTGCCTATTCCCATACTGCAGCAGATGATCATTTCGTCCATTGAGTGTTTTCTTTCGGACAATAAAAACGCTGACAGCTACGCAAATACCTTGGATGCTATGATCGACATTATTATGAACGGAATAAGGAGACGTGAAAATGAAATATAGCTTATGCAACGGCTGGGAATTCACTTCCCAATGGAGCGACGATTTTTTAAGCGGAAAAGAACCGGCTCAGGCTGTGCGGCTTCCACACACATGTAGGGAGCTGCCGCTGCACTGCATTGATCCCTTGGATTATCAAATGCTGTGCGGCTATAGAAGAATCCTTAACATACCCGAAAATCTTAATGGAAAACGACGACTTTTTCTTCAATTGGACGGTGCGGCTCACATTGCCTCGGTGTATGTCAACGGTACAGAGGCGGCAACTCACCGCTGCGGTTATACCGCCTTTCGTGTGGAGCTTACAGAGCTGGTAAAATTGGGCAGCTCCAACCTGTTGGCTGTCAAACTGGACACAAGCGAAAATCCGGATATTCCGCCTTTCGGATTTGTGGTAGATTATCTGACCTATGGCGGTCTGTACCGTGAAGCATGGCTTGACGTGCGGGAAAGCGGATGTATTACCGATATATTTGTAACCACTCCCACTGTCAACACGGCAGATGTTAAGGTATTGACCGACGGTGCTCCCGATAACGCTAAATTGGAGGTCGCCGTTTTGGACGAAGCGGGGGAAACAGTATGGGTCGGCGGAGCAGGTCACATAAGCTTACCCGACGCAAAGCCGTGGAATATAGAACAGCCCAATCTCTACCGGTGCTCTGTCCGTCTTTTGGATTCGGACGGAACGGAGCTGGATCGGCAGGAAACCACATTCGGCTTCCGCACTGCCGAATTTAAGGCAGACGGCTTTTACCTCAACGGAAAAAAGACCTTTCTGCGGGGACTTAACCGCCACCAAAACTGGCCGTATGTGGGTTATGCCGCTCCCGAATCGCTACAGCGGGAGGACGCACGTATTCTTAAGGAGGAGCTTGGCTGCAACGCCGTACGCACAAGTCACTATCCCCAAAGCCATTATTTTTTGGACGAGTGCGACCGACTGGGTCTGCTGGTGTTTACCGAGCTGCCCGGCTGGCAGCATATCGGTGACTCCGGCTGGAAGGAACAGGCGTGCGAAAATCTTCGGGAGATGATCTTGCAGTATCGGAATCACCCGTCCATAGTATTGTGGGGAGTTCGCATAAACGAAAGTCAGGACGACGATGAGTTTTATGCCCGTACAAACGCCATAGCCCATGAGCTTGACCCGGGCCGTCAGACCTCGGGGGTACGATACTTGGAAAAAAGTCATCTGCTGGAGGACGTATACGCCTTCAACGATTTCTCCCATGACGGCACCTCGCCGGGTGTAAAACCCAAAAATGCGGTTACGCCCGACATCAATAAAGCACTGCTTGTTTCCGAATGTAACGGTCATATGTACCCCACAAAATCTTTTGACACATGGGAAAAGCGTCAGGAACACGCATTGCGCCATGCAAGGGTGCAAAACGCGGCTCTCAAGGAACACGCAGGGTGCTTCGGCTGGTGTATGTTCGACTATCCCACCCACAAGGACTTCGGCTCAGGAGACCGCATTTGCTATCACGGGGTAATGGACGCATTCCGAAATCCCAAGCTTGCCGCAACGTTCTATGCCAGTCAGGGAAACAATGCTCCCGTTTTGGCGGCGGGCTCATCAATGGATATCGGCGACTACCCCGGCGGACGGACGGACGAGGTGTATGTTTTCTCCAACGCGGACGAGGTGAAGCTGTACAAAAACGACGTCTTCGTAACCCGTTTGCAGCGCAGCAAGTGGTCTTCCCTTCCCCACCCTCCCTTTGTGGCAAACGACACCATCGGTGAGCTGCTGGAAACCCAAGAGGGCTTTTCCTCCTCAAAAGCCAAGCTGCTGCGGGAATGTCTGCTGGCGGCAGGAAAATACGGATTAGCGGGACTTCCCCTATCATATAAGGCAAAAATGCTGTGGTGTATGGCTCGGTACGGTCTTAAATTTCAGGACGGCGTTGACCTGTACGGCAAATATGTTGCCAACTGGGGCGGCGAAGCCACAAGCTGGCGCTTTGAGGGAATAAAAGACGGCAAGGTAACATCCAGCGTCACCTATAGTCCCTCTGCCGCACTTCATTTGGAGGTAAAAGCGGGCAGCACCGTTCTGACAGAAGGGGCAAGCTACGATATGACAGCTGTTCGGGTACGGATCCTTGACGAAAACGGAAATCCGGCTCCCTATGCTCAACTTCCCGTAACATTTACCCTGTCGGGTGCGGCGGAATTGGCAGGTTCTTCCGTTGTAACCGCCGAGGGCGGTATGTGCGGAACGTACATTCGTACACTCGGAAAATCGGGAACCGCGTCTCTCACGATCCATACGGAGCAAACCGAGGACGTTGTTCTGAATTTTGACATAAGAATCAAGGAGGAAGAAAAATGGAACTGACCTTTAAACAAAAAGCTGCTTTCGGAATCGGCGCGGTGGGTAAGGATATGGTGTATGCCCTGTCTGCGTCCTACGCAATGTATTTCTATCAGGACGTGCTGGGTCTCAGCGCCACATTTGTGGGACTGATCCTGATGATCGCCAGAATATTCGACGCGGTCAATGACCCGTTTATGGGTGTGTTGGTAGCCAAGACCCGCACCCGTTGGGGAAGATTCCGTCCGTGGCTGTTTACCGGCACGGTGCTTAACGCGGTAGTGCTTTACGCTCTGTTTGCCGCTCCTAATCTGGAGGAAGCGGGACTTATGGTATATTTCTCCATAGTATATATCCTTTGGGGCGTGACCTACACCATGATGGATATTCCTTATTGGTCAATGATCCCCGCTGTCACCAAAACATCCTCGGATCGTGAGAATTTGTCCGTAGTGGGCAGAACCTGCGCGGGAGTGGGCAGCGCCTTGATCGCCATGCTCACCATGCTGTTGGTAGGAATTTTAGGCGGCGACAGCGAGCGGACGGGTTTCCGTTGGGTCGCTCTTATTGTGGCGGTTTTGTTCGTGATCTCGGAAGTGCTGTGCTGCGTCTTTTTTAAGGAAAAATCTCAGACTAAAATGGAGACTGCTGGAGTAAAGGATATGTTTTCCGCTCTTTTCCGCAACGATCAGGCTATGATAATAGTTCTCAGCATTGTGCTCATCAACTCGGCACTGTATCTTACATCTAACTTTGTTATCTACTTTTTTAAGTACGATTTCGGCGGTACGAACTGGAAGGGTGATTACACTCTGTTCTCTACTGTCGGCGGAGCCGCGCAGATCATAGGCATGATGGTATTGTACCCTCTGCTGCGAAAAAAGCTTTCAAACACACGGGTATTCGCTTTAAGCCTTATGATGGCTTTAGGCGCATACGCTCTGCTTCTTTGCATATGCTTATTTGGTTTCTCGAACGTTTTGCCGCTGCTGTTTATTCCCGACGTACTGGTCTTCGCCTGCAACGGAATGTTGTCGGTGCTCACCACCCTGTTTTTGTCCAACACCGTGGATTACGGACAGCTGAAAACGGGACGGCGTGAGGAGAGTGTGATCTTCTCCATGCAGACATTTGTGGTAAAAGCCGCCTCGGGTGTGGCGGTATTCCTCACCGGTATCGGACTGGATATAATCGGTTTGCAGGGCAATACGGATGATACGGGAGTTATCGCCGAACAGAGCGCGGAAACTCTGGTGGGTCTGCGGCTGATGATGACAGTGCTGCCTATGTTGGTACTGGTTGCGGTATTGGTGCTTTTTGGAAAGAAATTCAAGCTTACCGATCAAAGAGTTAAAGAAATAGAACAGGAGCTTCGGGAAAAGGAGAAGAGCAATGGCTGAGCTGCGCTGGAATGTCAACGTGGGAAATCATACACTGAACGGAAAGACGGACATCACACAAGGAGCCGTTCGCATACGCTGCGACGCTCCCGCCGGAATCATCAAAAAAATAACCGCCGTTCTCCCCTTTGATATGGAAGATGACGAGCGGCTGTTTATGAACGGCTACCAGACATGGACATACTGCCCCGAATATAAAAAGCGGGATAAGATACGGGGACTTGCACATCTGCCGAGATTTATCATTGACAAGTACTCCTTTGACCGCTACGGCGACTATCACTTTGTTGACTATCCCAACAAGCCCGGAAATTTTCACGGCTTTTCTTACTGCTATTTCCGCCGCGGCGATCGGTTCAGGCTTATCGCTTCTTTAAATGAGCGGCTGGGATATACCGTTTTCCGATATGACAGCGGCAAGGGTCTGCTTACGATCGAGCGGGACTGCACGGGTGTTGAGCACAGGGGCGGTGAGCTTCCCGCTTTTGATCTCTACTTTGCGGAGGGCAGCGAAAAAGAGGTTTTTGACGGCTGGTTTTCCGCTATGGAAGTCAGTCCCAGAACAGATAAGTTTCTTGCGGGATATTCCAGCTGGTACAACCGCTATGAGGACATCACTCAAGAGACTATCGTTTCCGACTTGAAAGGGTGCAAAGCTCTTATGTCGTTGGGTGATCTTTTTCAGGTTGACGATGGTTGGGAGCCTCATGTGGGCGACTGGCTTAAGCCCGACCCGATTAAATTTCCCTCCGATATGAAGGATATTGCCGATGAGATACACGCTTCGGGTTTTTTGGCGGGGCTGTGGCTTGCGCCCTTTGTATGCGAGACAGACTCGGACTTGTACAGGGAGCATCCCGACTGGCTGCTTAAGGTAAACGGGCAGCCGTGGAAGTGCGGCGGTAACTGGAGCGGTTTTTACGCTTTGGACATTGATGTGCCCGATGTGCAGGACTATCTGCGTCAGGTGTTTGACCGTGTGCTGAATCAATGGGGCTTTGATCTGGTAAAGCTGGACTTTCTCTACGGCGCGGCGCCTTTCGGGACAAAAACCGAGAGCCGCGGCGGCAGAATGATCCGCGCTATGGAGCTGCTGCGGCAGTGGTGCGGAGATAAGCTGATCTTAGGCTGCGGCGTGCCGGTGATGCCCGCTTTCGGCATTGTGGATTATTGCCGTATAAGCTGCGACGTGGGGCTGGACTGGGACGATAAATGGTTTATGCGCCTGTTTCATAGGGAACGTGTGTCCACCAAGCAGGCTGTCGGAAACACGGTTTTCCGTCGGCAGCTTAACGGAAGAGCGTATCTCAGCGATCCCGATGTGTTCTTCCTTCGGGAGGAGAATCTCAGGCTCACATCGGAGCAGAAAACGAAGCTGGCTCATGTGAACGCTCTTTTGGGAGGTATTCTTCTCACCTCGGACGATCCGTCAAAGTACAGTCCCGCCGCCGTGGAACAGTACCGTGCTATACGGGAACTTCGCAGGGCCGAAAATATTCGGGTCAGAGAAGATAAAGGCTTGAAATTGAC
>JAAVIG010000023.1 GCA_014796735.1 Oscillospiraceae bacterium | reverse complement strand
TAAGTTAAAGTTCTATGATAGAGACGTTCCGGAAGAATGGCTAAAGGACATCAGAGGAAAAAAGGTTCTTTGCTTAGCGGGTGCGGGTGGTTTACAAGCACCGCTGCTTGCATGTGCGGGCGCCGAAGTTACGGTTATTGATATTTCAAATAAAATGTTGGATAAGGACAGGGAAATTGCAAAAAATGAAAACTTGCAAATTGAAATAGTGAAAAGCAATATGTGCGATTTATCAATGTTTAGCGACTGTTATTTTGATTATATTATAAATCCGCCTTCGTTAATGTATGTTCCGCAGGTGAGTGTTGTATTTAAAGAATGTTATCGTGTGCTGAATAAGGGCGGCGTATTTATTATGATGGCTCCTAATCCTATCAATTACGTATGTGACTATATTGATGATGAAAATGGCGGATACTACAAGGCTGTACATAAAATGCCTTTTTGTTCCAAGGATTATGATGACTCGGATTGGATCGAGTATGGGCATACAATGGAAGAGTATTTGGGCGGTCTGATAAAATGCGGTTTTTTAATTAATGGATATATGGAATGTCAGATGGATGATATTACGGAATTGCAATTTATGACAAGAGCGATAAAGGAATAAAGAGCAAACAGATGAAAGACCACACAAATCTTAAGTCGGAGGTTACTCAAAGGTGATAGATTACAGTGTTCAGAATAAAAAAGCATGGGAATATAACGCATATGAGTTCTGGGTGGAACATTCAGGTATTCCGGCGGACAGAGCGAAAAAGGATTTGGAAAATCCTATTGGAATGTTGAAAAAATATTCAGATTACTTTGATACTTATAAGGGTATTAAAGTGGCAAACATATGCGGTTCCTGCGGAAAGAAGGCTGTCCCTCTGGCTGTTCTGGGGGCGGAGGTAACAGTTTTTGATATTTCAGAGGATAATAAGAAGTATGCGCTTGAAGTTGCGGCAGCCGCAAAGGTTGACTTAAATTTTGAGGTATGTGATATATTGGAAATAGATACGGAAAAGTACGGTAATTATTTTGATGTGGTTTTTATGGAAGGAGGCGTATTGCATTATTTTCATGATATTGACGAATTCATGCGCATTATGCACTCATTGCTTAAGGAAAGCGGAAAAATGATATGCAGCGATTTTCATCCGTTTACAAAAATAAAGGATATATTGAATTTTGAACAACCAACTATGAATTACTTTTCAACGGAAGTTTTTGAAGGTGAAATGGCACACGCGCGTTTTTATGAAGAAAGTATTCGTAAGCAAATGCCTCGGTGCAGTTATAGAAAATATACGGTAAGTGAGATTATCAATTCAATTATAAACAGCGGCTTTACGCTGAAAAAGTTTGATGAACATCCCGCATGGACAAATGAGAAGGTACCGGGAGAGTTTACTGTTGTAGCGAGTAAATAATAACTTTTATTTTGCCGCGGGAGTTATATAATGCATTGACAGATAATTGTGAATATAACTGAAAAACATTTTGCATAACAAAAAATTATGAATATCAATGCACTTTAGAAACCGAAATTATTGGAATATAAAAAGAACAAATTAAGGAAATATAAAATGAATGCAGTAGAAACAAAAAACCTGACCTATAAATACAGCGTCGGTACTCCCTTTGAGACCACCGCGGTGGACAATGTGAGCCTTACGATAAAGCAGGGTGAATTTGTGGGGGTTATAGGTCACACGGGCAGCGGAAAATCAACGCTTATACAGCACCTTAACGGTCTTTTAAAGCAAACCTCGGGCGAGGTTCTGATAAACGGCAGAAATATCTGGAGCAAGGACGTAAATATCAAGGATATACGCTTTGAATCGGGGCTTGTGTTTCAGTATTCGGAGTATCAGCTCTTTGAGGAAACGGTCTACAAGGATATAGCCTTCGGCCCGAAAAATATGGGACTTGACAAGGACGAGATCGATAAGCGCGTGAGAAACGCCGCAAGACAAATGGGTCTTGACGATGAACTGCTGGAGCGTTCACCCTTTGATCTGTCGGGAGGACAGAAAAGGAGGGTTGCGCTGGCGGGAGTTATCGCCATGGAGCCAAAGATACTTATACTTGACGAGCCTGCCGCGGGACTTGACCCGGCGGGACGGGACAAGGTACTGGAGGAGATAGCGGGGTATCACAGAAATTCGGGTACTACCGTTCTGCTTGTTTCCCACTCAATGGAGGATATTGTAAAGTACGCCGACAAGGTGCTTGTAATGAACAGAGGTCATCTCTTTTGCTATGAGGATACGGACAAGGTTTTTTCTATGTCAAAGGAGCTGCAAATGATAGATCTTGACATACCGCAGATAACCAAGCTTTCACATCTGCTTGCCGAAAACGGCATAGATATAGGCAGGGACGTTTACACGGTGGAAAGAGCGAAGGAAAGACTGCTGAAAATGCTTAAAGGAACGAATGTATAAATGCTGAAAGACATAACTATAGGACAATTTTTCCCCGGCAACTCAATAATACACCGCATGGACAGCCGATTTAAGATAGTGCTTGACATTATTTACGTGGTGATGCTGTTTGTTGCCGATAACTTTATTTCTCTTGCGGTAGCGGGAATATTCATACTTACGGCGTACGCGGTGTCGGAGATAAAGCCGGTAATGATGCTGAAAAGCTTAAAGCCGTTAATGCCGATAATTTTGTTTACCGCCATACTTAACCTGTTTTTTGTCAAGGGCACCGATGAGCCCTTGGTGGATTGGTGGATAATAACTATATATCGGGAGGGAATCACTACCGCGGTATTTATGATAGTGCGCATAATCTGCCTGATCATAGGCATGTCGCTGCTTACCTATACCACCTCGCCGATAGTGCTTACCGACGCTATTGAGAGACTGCTGTCGCCTCTAAAAAAAATCAAGCTTCCGGTTCATGAGCTTGCCATGATGATGACGATAGCCCTAAGATTTATACCCACTCTTATAGAGGAGACCGACAAGATAATGTCGGCTCAGAAGGCAAGGGGAGCCGATCTTGACACGGGCGGGCTTATGAAGCGCGCAAAGGCATTGATTCCCATTCTGATACCGCTTTTCGTGTCCGCGTTCAAGCGCGCCAACGAGCTNGCNATGGCNATGGAGTGCCAGNTGCTACAGAGGCGGAGAGGGCAGAACAAAGCTAAGACAGCTTAAGGCTCAGCCCATGGATTTTATGATCACTCTGCTTATGCTTACGGTGCTGGGATTTGTTATTTTGGATAATATGGTGTTTTAATGAAAAATCTGAAATTCACTATCGCTTACAACGGTACGGCCTATAACGGCTATCAGAGCCAGCCCGGCGGAAATACCGTTCAGGACAACGTGGAAAAGGTATTGTCAAGGCTGCTGAATCAGGATGTGACGATAAACGGCTGTTCAAGAACAGATGCGGGAGTTCACGCCCGTGAATTTGTATTCAATGTAAAATATGACGAAGCTTTAAGCGGCATTGACGAAAAGGGTTTAACGACCGCTATGAACGGATTACTGCCGCGGGATATAGCGGCGCTTTCCTGCGAAGCGGTACACGAGGACTTTCACGCAAGATTTGACGCAAAGGGCAAGGAGTATTTGTATATAATAGATACCTCACCTGTAAGAAATGTTTTTTCCGAGGGTCTTGCTTTGCATTATCCCTATGAGATTGATACGGACAAAATACTTTCCGCCGCAAAGGAAATAACGGGTACTCACGATTTTGCGGCGTTCTGCAAGGCGGAAGCCAAGGAGCACTTAAAAACCACGGTGCGAACGGTCAGCGATATAAAAATTATTCGAAACAATAATTTTGTTGAATTTTACGTCAGCGGAGAAGGCTTTCTTCATAATATGGTAAGAATAATAGTAGGAACGCTTATATATGTAAACGAGGGAAAACGAAGCGTTGAGGACGTAAAAGCCGCGGTGGAGAGCGGGGAACGCGAAAAGGCGGGGAAAACGCTTCCTCCCTGCGGGCTTTATTTAAACAAGGTGTTTTACTGAAACTTGTAAGAAAGGGGAAAATAATGGCGGAAAAGGAAACCTCGGGCGTTAAAACCTCCGATTTGACCCAATACAGAAAAAAAAGAAAGCTGAAAAGACTTTACAAAAGGCTTGCTATAATGGGCGCCGTTTGCGCGGCGGTATTGATAGTTGCGTTAAACTTTTCCGCGATAATAGAACCCCTGCGCGGAATTTTTTCCCGTATTGAGACAAAGACCTCTGAGGAGGTGGGATTTCCCATAAAGCTTCCCGGCAGTGCTTCGTACTCCTTTGACAGCTTTGGCGACAGCTTTTTTCTGCTTACCGATACATATCTGTACACCTTCGGTATCAACGGAGGGCAGTATTATGCTTTAAGACACGGCTATTCAAATCCCAACCGATGCTCGAATACAAAGCGTATTCTTTTGTATGACAAGGATTACAGTGATTTTTCGCTGTATAATAAAACCAGCGTTATTTATACCGCAAGCGTTGAGGAAAAAATAGTTTTCGCTTCCTTAAGCTCCAACGAATCCGCCGCTATAGTCACAAATTCGGACAGATATTCAAATATAATTTATGTTTACAATGGCAACGGAGAATGGAAGTACACAAGAAAATTCACGGATGAAAACGTTATGAACGTTGAGTTTTCCTCCGATGAAAGATATATTTATGTCAGCGTGATAGGCGTTGAAAACGGGGATATTTATTCCGCCGTATATAAATACGATACCACCAGTGAATCGGAGGCGGTCTGGAGCTATAAGCTGTCAAGACCGTCCATATCCGTTAAAATGAATGCGGCAAACGGAAGAGTGAGAATAGTTTATGACAACTACGCGCTTTCCTTGAACGAATCGGACGGAGCGGTCGCGGGGGAAAAGGAATTTCAGGGGACTGTTCAGTGCTGCGACTTTTCCTCTTCGAGAACAGACGTTATTTATGTCGATTCCGCCACCAACAAGAAGGTAATGACGATTTTTGACAATGATATGCAGCCTCTTTCCACAAAGGCGGCAGCTCCCAATATAAACCGTATCGTAGCGGACGGGGCAAATGCGTATATTGTGGAGTCGGGCATGCTGCGCGGATTTGATTCGCAAGGGGAAATCATTGCGGAAAAAAGTTTGAAAGACGATTACGTGTCATTTGTTAAAATAGGAAATTCAATTTTATTGTTGGGATATGATTCGGTAGATATAGAATATATTTAAACAAATTTTAAGAATGTGCTTATAAAGAAAGGAACGGTTTAAAATGGGAACACAGTTTTGCTGGATTTATGACGCGGCGGTGGCTGCTATATTTATAGGATTTATTTTTGTGGGGATAAAAAAAGGCTTTATCTCCATGCTGCTGAGCTTTGCTGCTTTGGTACTGGCTTTTTGTATCGCGCTTTTCACAAGCGACGGTATTGCGGTGTCCGTTTACGACAATATCATATCCGACGCGGTTACGGACGAGGTCGGCACTCGGATCGACGAATTTATGGGAGACGGAGTTATTTCGCGCCTGCAAAGCGTGGATATGAGCAAGGCAAAGATCAACGGAAAGCCTGTTTCGGAAATTATAACAATATCCGAAAATGTGGGCAAGGTGAGTATCGATCTGTCAAGGCTGGATCTGAGCGAAACGGGGATCGAGAGCGTTGATCTTTCTTCTTTGGGAATCTCCTCGGAGAATACGGATTATTCCTCGGTCAACCTCGGAATGGTCGAATATTTATCCGCCGACGCGGAAAAATACGGCTTCGGCAGGCTGATCTTAGGCTCGGTAGTAGCGGAAAAAATTTCCGAGGGTACCGCTCTCGGGACTATGACCGAAATAATAAACGATATTAGAAATTCGCTTCCGTCCTTTGTTACGGGCCTTTCCGAGAAAACAGACAGCTCGGACAATTCCGTTATGGAAAAAATTATTGTTACCGTACTGGACACCGCCAATACCGATAATCTGGCTCACAGCATTGCCGACAATATGATAAGGCCCACGCTGCTTGTTCCCATGAGGACATTGATTTTTGTAATCATTTTTGTTATAATAATGATTGCTGTAAATTTATTGTCAAAGCTGTTCAAAACGGTAAATCATATCCCGATAATCGGAGGCGTCAACAAGCTGTTCGGTGCCGCCGCGGGATTTGTTCAGGGCGCTATAGTGATATTCCTTGTATGTATCTTTGTTCAGGTTATTATTTCCCTTACCGGAAACGAAATAATTTTCCTGAATACAATGACTATTGACCAGACCTATATTTTTAAGCATATATATTACTTTGATTTTCTTGATTTTATGGCATAAAAAAATACGGCAGAACAAAGGAGGACTACCCTGTTATGATGATGTGCGAAAGGTGCAAAAAACGTCCCGCGGTGGTATTTATCACCTCTTTGCAGGGCGATAAAAAGAAAAATGAGGGCTTATGCCTTAAATGCGCCAAGGAGATAAATATCCCGCAGGTAAGCGAGTATATAAAACAGCTTGGAATCGATGAGGAGGACCTTGAAAACGAAATGGATATGCTTTTCGGCTCCGACGAGTTCAGATCGCTTATGGACGAGTCCGAAGGCGAGGAGGAAGACGAGGAGGGCGTAGACGGCTTTAAGTCGGGCGGCGCGGGCATTATTCCACCATTTTTAAGGGGCTTTTTTGAAAACGGCTCTTCTTCGGGCAGCGACGATAAAAAGGAATTAAAAGACGGTATTGTAAACATGAACAAGGATAAGGAAAAAGAAAAGGACAAAAAGGAAAAAGAAAAGAAGTCCAATAAAAAGCGCAAGTTCCTGGATACCTTCTGTACGAATGTTACGGCCAAGGCAAAAAGAGGCGAGCTCGATAAAATTATCGGCAGAGAAAAAGAAATTTACAGAGTAACGCAGATACTTTCACGCCGCACAAAAAACAATCCCTGCCTTATAGGCGAGCCGGGCGTCGGTAAGACGGCAATTGCCGAGGGTATCGCTCAGAAGCTTGCAAATAACGACGTTCCTTTCAGATTAAGAGGAAAGGAGCTTTATTTGCTTGACCTTACCGCGCTTGTGGCGGGTACGCAGTTCAGAGGTCAGTTTGAAAGCCGCGTCAAGGCTCTTATAGACGAGGTGAAGAGCGCGGGGAATGTGCTTTTGTTTATTGACGAGGTGCATAATCTTGTTGGCACGGGCGACAGCGAGGGCACGATGAACGCCGCCAATATGTTTAAACCTGCTTTGTCAAGAGGAGAATTGCAGGTTATCGGCGCTACCACTTTTGACGAGTACAGAAAGTATATTGAAAAGGACAGCGCCCTTGAACGGCGTTTTCAGCCCGTTACCGTAAACGAGCCGAGCATTGAGGACACGGTTGAGCTTTTAAAGGGAATAAAGAAGTATTACGAGGAGCATCACGCCATACATGTTTCCGACGAGATCATACGCTCCTGCGTTGTGCTTTCCGAGCGTTATATAACCGACAGATATTTGCCCGACAAGGCGATAGACCTTTTGGACGAGGCGGCTGCCTGTGCCAGCATAAAAAGCGAGGATTTGGCGGAATACGAGGGCTTGAAGATCGAAAACAAGGAGCTTGAAAGAGAGCTTACCGAGCTGTCCGCCGAAACCGAAAATATTGATTATGAGCGTATTGCGGAGATCAAGACAAATATGTCAAAAAACGAGATACGCATACAAGAGCTGGAGCCTCTTGTAACTCAGATAAACGTTACGGAGGAGGACGTTTCAAAGGTAATCGAGCTTTGGACGGGCATTCCCGCAAGCAAGATAATGGAAAACGAGTTTAAAAAGATTATCAAGCTTGAAGACGTTCTGAAGAGCAGGGTTATAGGGCAGGACACTGCCTGCGAGCTTGTGGCGGCGGCAATAAAGCGCACAAGAGTACAGCTTTCCACCAAGCGCCGTCCCGCTTCCTTTATATTTGTGGGGCCTACCGGCGTGGGCAAGACCGAGCTTGTACGAGTGCTTGCGGAGGAAATGTTCGATACGGTCGATCCTCTTATTAGGCTTGATATGAGCGAATATATGGAAAAATACAGCGTAAGCAAGATAATCGGCTCGCCTCCGGGATATATCGGCTACGACGAGGCGGGACAGCTTACCGAGAAGGTGCGCAGAAAGCCGTATTCGGTAATTCTCTTTGACGAGATAGAGAAGGCTCACCCCGACGTTATGAATATTTTACTGCAAATTTTAGACGAGGGCAAGGTCACCGATTCTCACGGCAGAACCGTAAGCTTTGAGAACACCGTTATCGCCATGACCTCAAATGCGGGCTCTTCAAACACTTCGGGCGGGGGTCTCGGCTTCGGCAAATCCGAGGGAGATATATCCAAGGAACGGGCGATGAATGCCTTGAAGGAGTTTTTGCGCCCCGAATTTTTGGGTAGAATCGACGAGATAGTTGTGTTCAATCCTCTTACCGAGGAAAATTACGCTAAAATAGCTAAGCTTATGCTTGAGGAAATGAAAAAGGCGCTTGCAGAGAAGAATATCGAGCTTAAGATAACCGACGCGGCGTACAAAACAATTGCCTCCAAATCCTACGGCGGCAAGTACGGCGGACGTGACATAAGACGTGTCATACGCCGCGAGTTGGAGGACAAGGTGGCTAATCTTGTTGTCTCAAAGGGCGAGGCGGGTATTTCCGAGGTCAATGTTTCCTCTAAGGCGGGAGAATTGGTGGTATCCTGATGAAAACGGCTGTTATAACGGGAGGAAGCGGCGCCATAGGCAGCGGGCTTGTGGAGGAGTTTTCAAAAGATCACCGTGTTGTTTTTACCTACCTCAATAACAGGGAAAAAGCGGTAAGTATCGCCGAAAGGTACGGAGCCGAAGCGGTACGGTGCGATCAGACAAACGATCTTGATATAAAAAAGCTGCTTGATACGGTGAATTCCTGCGATCTGCTGATAAATAACGCGGGTATTGGCAGTGTAGGGCTTTTTACCGATATTTCCTATCAGGAAATGTATAAGGTGATAAATACCGATCTTTTGGGCGTTATGTCGGTAACAAAGTCGGTCTTGCCGCTGATGATAAGGAAAAAAAGCGGCTGTATAATCAATATTTCCTCTATATGGGGAGTGTACGGCGGCTCGTGCGAGGTGGTCTATTCGGCTGCCAAAGCGGGGATAATTGGCTTTACAAAGGCTTTGTCAAAGGAAACCGGCTGCTCGGGCGTAAGAGTAAACTGCATTGCGCCGGGGTTTATCGAGAGCGAAATGAATGCTCATTTGTCAAAAGAAGAGATCGAGGAGTTTGTAAGCAGTACTTCCTTGGGAAAAACAGGTACGGCAAGAGATGTGGCTCTTGCTGCGCGGTATTTGTCGGATTCAGAGTTTGTTACGGGGCAGGTTTTGGGAGTTGACGGAGGTTTTTGGGGGTAAAGAAAGGCAAAATGCTTAACGAAACCATTCGGGAAAAATATCGGGAATTGAAATGTGCCGGCGAACGCTGTACAAAAAGCGGCGAAGAAAAGCGTTCAAGCGATCTGTCGGTTGCGGAATATATGAGATATTTGACAGACAGCGGGGAAGTGCGGGATTTTGAGGATATATGCTTTTGTCTGTGGAATATTTCAGACTGCTATGCTATGCTCAGAGACAGCGAAAACGAATATCTTAATCACATTGACTTTGCGGAGCATATTTCAAAAGGCGAAAATAAATACAGGTTCTGGACGGTATGTGATGCGACGCAGCGATTTACTTTGATTTCGGGCGGTCACGGTGATTTTTGGCAGGAACTTTATAAGAACGCCGCCGAAAATTCCGCTGTTACCGATGAAAATTACCGTATTGCCTATGAGGCTCACAGAGCCGCAATGTCGGTTCACCACGCGTTGAATATTTCAAATGACTTTTTGCTGTACGCGGATAAAAAATTTGCGGAATTTCTTGAAGTAGTCAAAGAGCGTGAGGAGTATGATTTTTACATGATTGTTTATCAATCCTCTGTTATAAAGTCCTTCGGAAGGACAGAGCTTGATATTGAGAGCCTGTGTTTCGAATTTTTTAAGTATCTTGATAAAAAAGACGTGCCTTGTCAGTATCTTTTGGGGGAATGGGGTCAGCTTAACCGTCGGCGCAGTGAAAAGAACCGCGCCGAGATCGGTATTAAGGCGGCTGTAAACGCTTTGATAGATACGGGCGAGATCAAGAGAGCTAAAAAGCTTTATGACGAGGCTAAAGGTTTCGGTTTGTCAGAAAACGCTTACATAAATAAAAGAATTGGGATATAGAAATGATTTATAAAATTCGGTGCGTTGAAAACGAAGAACAGCTAAAGGCTGTTTTGGAGCTTTGTTATTCTATACTTGGGAATCATTTAAGGGATGTTGACAATTACAGGTATGAAGATTGGAAAAAACGGTTGGAGAAGGATAATGAGCTTTTACTTTTTGCATGTGAAAGTGAAAAGGTTGTTTCCGCCGTGCTCGGACGGAGGGAAACTGACGAAAGCTTGGTTTTGGGTTTTGTCGCCTGTGACGAAAGGTACCGCGGGCAGGGAATAACCAAAGGGCTTATGGCTCGGTTTGAAGCTAATGCCGAAAAAATGGGGTTTAGGTATATTACTCTCGGTGCAGATGATAAAGCGACGGGTTTTTATGAAAAGTGCGGGTATAAAATAATAAATGAGATACATGGGCAGAAGATATATCAAAAGCTGTTGCAATAAATTGTAAGAATAGTATAAACACATTTTATTATAAATAAAAAAAGCACTTTGAAAAATCAAGGTGCTTTTTTCAAACTGTTTATGAAGAGAAGAAATATTTACAATTTTGTCTGCTTGTTAATATTACTTTCATATTTTCTTCATCGCCCTCATTGAATTTAAAATCGCGATAACCGAAACTCCCACGTCCGCGAAAACCGCTTCCCACATGTTTGCCACGCCGAAAGCTCCCATTATCATTACAAGCACTTTTACCGCAAGTGCAAAAACGATATTCTGTCTTACTATCCTCATGGTTCTTTTCGCGATACGTATTGCAACGGCGATTTTTGAAGGCTTATCGTCCATTAAAACAATATCCGCCGCTTCAATTGCCGCGTCCGAGCCTATCGCTCCCATTGCTATACCTATATCGGCGCGGGAAAGCACGGGAGCGTCGTTTATTCCGTCTCCCACAAAGGCAAGGGCGCCGCTTTGCTTTTCCTTTAACAGCTTTTCGACCCTGTCCACCTTGTCCGCGGGCAAAAGCTGAGTGTGAACCTCGTCAAGCCCCAATTTTCCCGCAATATCCTCTCCTACCTCTTTAGTATCGCCTGTCAGCATAACGGTTTTTCTTACGCCCACCGACTTTAAGCTTTTTATTGCCTCGCCCGAATCCTGCTTTACCTCGTCGGAAATCACGATATGCCCTAAATACTCGCCGTTAACGGCAACATGAACGGTAGTTCCTATATGGTGGCAGGGATGCCAGCTTACACCCTCCTTTTCCATAAGCTTGTCATTGCCTACGGAAACTCTTTTGCCGTCAATAAACGCTTCAACGCCGTGTCCCGAAATTTCCCTGATCTCCCCCAGCCTGCTTGTGTCAATATCCTTAGCGTAGGCTTCCTTAAGAGAGCGGGAAATAGGGTGATCCGAATAGCACTCCGCTGCTGCGGCTAACTCCAAAAGCTCACCTTCCGAGCATTTGTCGGGGTGAACTGCGGTAACGTTAAACACTCCCTTAGTGAGCGTTCCCGTTTTGTCAAACACCACATACTCGGTTTTTGAAAGCACTTCCAGATAGTTTCCGCCTTTAACCAGTATACCGTTTTTGGAAGCACCGCCGATACCGCCGAAAAAGCTTAAGGGCACCGAAATTACCAAAGCGCAGGGACAGGAGATAACAAGGAAGATAAGCGCGCGTTCTATCCATTCGCCCCAGCTTCCGCCCAATAACAGTGGAGGTATCACCGCAAGCAAAAGGGCGGCAATTACCACACAGGGAGTATAATACCTTGCAAATTTGGTGATAAAGTTTTCCGCCTTGGCCTTTTTGCTGCTTGAATTTTCCACAAGGTCAAGTATTTTTGAAACGGTGGATTGTCCGAATTCTTTTGTTACCTGTATTTCAAGCACTCCGCTCATATTGACGCAGCCGCTTATAACATCGTCTCCCGCTTCTACCTCTCTCGGCATGGATTCGCCGGTAAGCGCGGCGGTGTCCAAAGCCGAGCTTCCCGAGATGATCACTCCGTCAAGAGGTACGCGCTCTCCGGGTTTTACAACTATAGTATCTCTGATTTTTACCTCTTCGGGATCGACTTGTACCAATTTTCCGTCTTGCTGTATATTGGCATAGTCGGGACGTATATCCATCATTTCCGAAATTGAACGGCGGGATTTTCCCACCGCGTAGCTTTGAAACAGCTCTCCCACCTGATAGAACAGCATTACGAAAACCGCTTCGGGGTACTCTTTTATTGCGAATGCACCCACAGTTGCTATACACATCAGAAAATTTTCGTCAAATACCTGTCCGTGAGCGATATTTCTTCCCGCCTTAAACAAAATATCCCAGCCGATAACACCGTAAGGCACAAGGAAGATCAGAAGCTCAATCCACCACTCCATTGAAATAAAATGCGCTGCTGTGTAAGCCGCCGCAAGGAGGCAGGCGGAAATTATAATTCTTATAAGCGTTTTTTTCTGTTTTTTTGTCATGGCTTTTGTCCTCTTGATATTATGCTTGCCGCCCTTTAACTTTGTTGTGTTAGGCAGACGGCAAGCTTTTTGTTCACACATTCTTTTTTTCGTTCGGAATACATTACATTACAATTTCGCAGTCGGGCTCTACCTTTTTGCAAAGCTTGACT